>JAGLKG010000259.1 GCA_023141835.1 Maribacter sp.
CTATTTTAAAATTTATGGATGGGGTTGGTATTATTTGTCAACCATATTAGACCATTACAGTCGGTTTATTGTGAGTTGGGAGTTATGTTCTACCATGAAAGCTGCGGATGTAAAAAGCACTTTAGACAAGGCTTTATATACAGTAGATTTACCTGAGGACAGACCTCCAAAACTACTATCAGACAATGGTTCTTGTTATATCTCAAATGAACTCGCAGAATACTTACAAGAAAGAAATATACACCATGTAAGAGGAAGGCCTTTGCATCCACAAACTCAGGGAAAGATTGAAAGATACCATCGTTCTATGAAAAATGTAGTTAAGTTGGATAATTACTTCAGCCCAGGCCAACTGGAGGTGAAAATGGAAGAGTTCGTGAAGTATTATAATTATCAAAGATATCATGAATCCTTACAAAATCTAACACCCTCAGAAGTGTATTTTGGCACGGGACAAAAGAAATTAAAACAAAGAAAATTAATTAAAAACAGAACATTAAATGCTAGAAAAAAACAGTTTCAAAAAAATCAATTAAATTTGTGAGAGTACTCTCTTATATTTTAACCCAAAAAGTTCAGATTTATTTGACGACATACAATATTTTGGTTTTTTAATTATATCTTCTAGGGTTCTTAGGTCAAAAAAGCATGAAAGTATTTGATGAGCTTAAACGTAGAAATGTCATTAAAGCAACTGTAGCCTATATAGTTGTTGCGTGGGTTCTCTTACAGGTTATCACAAGTGTCTTACCAAGTTTAGGGTCACCTCCTTGGGTTTTAAAGACCTTGATTTTTTTAATAGCCATTGGCTTACCTATTTGGATCATTTTTTCATGGGTCTATGAAATAACCCCTGAAGGTTTAAAAAAAACGGTAAAAGTTTCAAAAGATCGATCCATCGCCCAAGCCACCAATAAACGTTTGAACATTATAATCATAATCACCCTCATAATTGCCATAGTGGTGGCATTCGTAAATAAACCAATGCCCAACATTTCTTCACAAACCAATCTTCCAACAGCTGTGGAGGCCGGTATTGGCAGATCTATTGCGGTATTACCTTTCATAAATATGAGTAACGATCCAGAACAGGAGGCATTATGTGATGGCTTGACCGAAGAGATTATCCATCATTTAAGCCGGATAAAATCTTTTACTAAAGTAATATCCCGTAGCTCGGTAATGAGCTTAAAAAATTCTGACAAAACCTTACCTGAGAAAGCTGCGCTATTGAAAGTAAGAACCGTTCTGGAAGGCAGTTTTCAGCAGTCCGGTGATCGGATAAAGATAACCGCCCAATTGATTGATGCGGCAAATGATAATAATCTTTGGTCAGAGATTTATGAACGGCCATTTGGTGATATTTTTGAAATACAAGCGGAGATAGCCAAGAATATTGCTGCCAAGTTTCAAGCTGAAATTACAGATGAGGAAGAGGCCAGGCTGGACAAAAAACCTACGGAAAGTTCGGAAGCCTATATTCTTTTGAAGAAGGGATTGTATAAATCCTGGGGCAACCAACCTGACTTGCGGGGTGCTATTGATCTGTATAAAAAAGCTATAGAAACAGACCCCGGATTAGCCGAAGCATACACGGCTTTGGCTGAAGCTTATTTAGTTGCAGACATATGGTATAGAGGAGATAAGTCCATTCCGGTGGAAGATCCGTTACCGTTGGTACAGGAAGCCCTTCGGTTGGATCCGGAACTTGCCGATGGCTATGTGATGTTGGCGCAAATCAAGCATTGGAAAGAATGGAATTTCCCTGAAGCAGAAACAGCCTATAAAAAAGCTTTAGAGTTAGACCCCCGAAACACGTCTTCTAATTATATTTATGCTGAATTTCTGATCCAAATGGGAAGGGCATCAGAAGCCTTGCCTTATATTGAAAAAGTCGTAGAGCTGGCCCCAACAACGAATAGCTATTTGAGCGAATTGGCTAAATTCTATTTTTATGCTGGAAACAAGGAAAAGGCTGCCGATATCATGGAGGAATATGAATCTCTTTTCCAAAATGAACTTCCTGGGCAAAAAGGGCTAAATTATCTTTATTTGA
>JAGLKG010000026.1 GCA_023141835.1 Maribacter sp.
TTATCAAAAACAAGGATAATCTGGAATTCGAAATTAATGTTTCAAGTGAACGGTTGAAACAGAGCATTCAGCTTAGAGAGTTTTTAAAAGAGTCATCAGTTGAAATTGATACCACACAAATTTTGCTAGGTTCGGTCCATTTAGGTGTATTCTCTCCTTTTTATTCTTTTGACCCAACTTTTGAAGATTTAAAATCTTCTGGAGGTCTTAATTTAATCAAAAATGGAGATGTCAAAGATATTATTAGAGCATATCTCTTTCGGGTGAATCTCTTTAAATCAATGCTTTATAATCAAAGTCAAACAATCAAACAGGAATACAATAATACATTATATGATTATCTTAATCCAGAGATTAAATCGTACTGGTGGAAAAAGGGACTTTTGGATAAATCAAATGCTTCATTGGAAGATTTAAAGGATTTCGGTTTTGACTTGGAAGGATTAAAAATTAATCGCAAGTATAAATCCAATCTAAAAAAAGTAATTGGGATTGAACGTGAACTAAAGGTGTGGTATCAAATTTTATTGAAAGAAAATTTACAGCCTGCAATTGATTTGATAAATCTGGAAATTAAGTAAATACTACTAACAAATTTCACAAATTCATACATAAGTTCTTCCGGTAAATCCGTCAAAAACTTATTAATACCTATCAACTGTTTCTAAAAGGAGTTTATTATAAGGCCACAGAAAATGATAGTGTCCTTGGAAAAAAACACCGCATATGATCACAGGCTTGGTAAAACAATTCGCCTTTTAATGTGGTTTTACCCATAGAAACACCTTCTTTCAAATCGATCGTTACGGTAACTTTCAACTCGTTGCTCATTACTTTATGAGACACTTTATCCAATACAACAGTGTCATAGTCAACCTGGGAATAGGTATACTCCCTAATCTGGTAGTGCGCCTTATCTTCAAATGATATTTTCGTGGGCAGTACATTGTCCAAAGTGTTGAACGCATCCTGTATGTGATACCCTTCCGAAATGGTAAAGGGCAGTGTAACCATAACAACTCTGCCTTCTCGGTCAACCTTCGAATCAGCAGCATTGTATTGTACAAAATGCTTTTGAGGAAGGCCTAATACTATAGAAAGGAGTAATACAAGGCTAAAGAATTTCATCCAATCGCTTTTTGAGCTGAACCAATTCGGCATCAAAATTTTTGGAATCCAATAGTGACATAAACTGGATCTTGCCCTCTTTATCAATAACCAGGTTTGAAGCCAGCATAACCTCATCGCGGGCCAAATCCGGGAGCACTCCATCAGGGGCATAACTGGCCGCTACAACACCTTCTTCATCTAAAAGTATAGGAAACGTTAACTGGTGCTTGTCCTTTAATTTTTCTTGAACCAGTTCCTTGGACTCCTTAACATCAATCAGTAAGACCTCAACGCCCTTACTTTTGTAATCTTTACTCAAGGCCTCCAAGTATGGGGCTTCTGCGTTGCAAAAAGGGCACCATGTAGTCGCTATATGCAACACAACTGTTTTTCCTTTGTAATCCGAAAGACTTATGGTCTCGCCCTCTAAAGTACTTAAGGTGAAATCAGGTGAAATCACATTCTGCATGGTTTGCTCTGAAGCAACTTCTTCCTTTGCGGTATTTTCTTTCTTTGGTTCCTCTTTACAACTTACCATCAAAAACAGCAGGGTGGTGGTTAAAAAAACAGCTGTACTCAACTTCTTTATTCGCCCCATAACATACCTTTTTAGCGTTAGATTCATTTTTTGGAAATTAAATTAATCGGCAAAAACCATAAATCACTGGATGTGATTGATTTATAAATTTAATCAAAAAAAGGAAGACCAGCTTATTTTGCTAAAATGTAAATTAATACGTAGAAGATTTGACCCAGCGTAATTTCAATAAACTACTTGATCATCCCTAAATTAATCACCTCTTGATCCGTTAGGAAACGCCAGTGACCTCGTGGCAAATCTTTTTTGGTAAGTCCAGCATAGATGACACGATCTACTTTGACTACCTCATATTCCAGATGCTCAAAAAGGCGTTCTACCACCCGGTTTTTAGAACTATATATTTCAATACCCACTTCCCGCTTTGGGGCGTTATCGATAAAACTAATATCCTGTACACGTACAGGCTTTTCATCCAAAACAACCCCTTCCTGGATTTTCTTTAAATCAGCACTGCGCAATTCCTTATTCAGAACGATATGGTATATTTTTCGAAGTCCATTTTTAGGGCTCTTCAATCTCTTGGTCATCTCACCATCATTGGTAAACAGCAATAAACCAGTCGCGGTTTTGTCCATTTTATCAATGGGCAATAGCTTGGACTTTGAAGCATTTGAAATAAGTCCGTTTACATTACGCCTACCACGTTCATCCCTCACCGTGGTTGAAAAATCCTTAGGCTTGTTCAAGAGCACATATTCCTTCTTTTCTGGGCTTAACAAGCGACCATCGAACTTGACCACATCGGTTTTTTTCACCTTGTGCCCCATTTCGGTAATAGCCTTGCCATTCACGGTAATATTACCCGCAGATATATAAATATCGGCATCCCTTCGGGAGCACACTCCAGAATTGGCCACATATTTGTTCAATCTGATTAAATCCGGGTTGGATTTTTGTTTGGTTTCAGTTTTCTTTTTTATAGGAGCATTTCCCTTTGCATAACTCTTCTTTCGAAAAGCGCCTCCTTCTCTTCCTAATGCCTTTTTACCTTTGTTTGAATCTGACCTTCCCATGACTCGTTGAATTTTTGCAAATGTAATGAAATGGATTCCTGCCCTAACAGGAATGACAAATAAATATTAATCTTTGAACGCCATTGTGGATTGTCTTTCCCAATTTAGGCTTAGCTGGTTCACTTTAACCAAAGTATCCACTATAAAATGCGGTTTAAAACAAGATCTATATTAATCAACAAAATACTAAAAACCCCTGCGATGATTATCAATTTCAAAATATTATGCAGCCATACATAGTGGATTTTAGATTTTGATTTCCAGAGTTGAATGATGAACAATACCAATAACCCGATGCTCCCTATAAAATAGAGATACATATAACCGATATCAAAATAATTAATAAGCAACAAGGAAGGTATCAGTGTAAAAACAATCAAAATACTAATACAGGTCTTTGAAAACCGCACTCCGTACAGAATGGGTATTGTCTTATAATTTTGGGTCATATCACCAGCAATATTTTCCAAATCCTTGATCATTTCGCGAGCCAAAATCAATACAAAGAGAAACATGGCATGTACAAAAATGACAGTTGCAAAATTTTTGTAATAGACAAACACCACAAAGAAGGGGGCTATGGCTAAAGTAGCCGAAACAAAATTTCCTAAAAAGGGCACTTTTTTCAATTTGTGGGAATAAAACCATATTCCAAAAATGTATGCCGAAAAGAAAAGTACAGCTCTAAAGGATACATAACTTGCCAAAAAGGCTGCCAGAAAATTCAATACAAAATAGGTCGAAAGTTTTGTGCGTTGACTCACCAGCCTATCCAACATACTTTTTCTGGGTTTGTTGATTAGGTCTTTTTCCGAATCATAAAAATTATTGATGATATATCCACCTGCAATTGCCAAGGCAGATGAAGTCACAATGACAAATAGGTTAAAATCAAAAACAATTTTTCGCAAAGGCAAGCTAGGAGCAAGAATGTAGATGGACGCCAAATATTGGGCAAGAGTTATCATAAGGATGTTGTATCCTCGAACAATGGAAAACAGACTCAAAAACTTTAATAGTATGAGTTTGTTTTTTCTACTAAGCATTCTTGGGGTTTTAGAAGTTGTACACCACTTCTAAACTGTAGTCTTTCAGTGCATTCTTTGCCTTCTCGATATCTTGGGTAAAGCCCAAAATATAACCTCCACCTCCTGAACCACAAAGTTTCAGATAATAATCATTGGTCTCAATACCCTGTTTCCAAAGTTGATGGAACTTGGCAGGAATCATAGGCTTAAAATTGTCTAAAACAACATGAGACAATTGCTTCAAGTTCCCAAAGAGGGATTTCACATTCCCATTTATAAAATCCTCAACACAGGCATCGGTATGTTTAATGAACTGGTTTTTCAACATTTGTCTAAACCCTTCCTGCTTCATTTTCTCCATGAATAACTGTACCATAGGAGCGGTTTCTCCAATAGAACCGCTATCCAATAAAAACACAGCACCCTTTCCTTCTTTGTTCTGTGAAGGAATACTGGTCGATTCTATATTGTCCTGGGAGTTTATAAGGATGGGCAAGCTCAAGTAGCTGTTCAAAGGATCTAGGCCTGAAGATTTTCCATGGAAAAATGATTCCATTGCACCAAAAATAACCTTTAGTTTTAAAAGCTTTTCCCGTGTCAGGTTTTCCAGTACCGTAATTTTGTCATGCGCATATTTATCGTAAATCGCAGCTACCAAAGCACCGCTGCTACCTACCCCATATCCTTGTGGAATAGAACTGTCAAAATACATCCCAGCATTTATATCATTCTCCAAAGAATCAAAATCAAAAGATACCAATTGAGGTTTTTCATTATGAATCTTCTCCAAATACGAGGCAAATTCCTTTAAATACCCATTCGATTTTCTGGCTTCTTCAGG
>JAGLKG010000260.1 GCA_023141835.1 Maribacter sp.
ACAACATGGATGAAGACTTGGAGCTGGCCGATGTTCTTTCAGTCGAAGCTGAGTAACTAATTTTAAATTTCGATTGGACAGTAAATATGGTGGGTGAAAATGTAATGCATTTAGCAAATACATTGATATAAAATTTCATTACTCAACCAAAAATACATCCTATTTTGAATCTAATTGAAATTAGGATCAAACATCCTTAAAATAAAAGGCCGTCTAAATGTTTTTAGACGGCTTCTTTTTTATTCAAGTGGTTACAAAACTAATTATGACCTTTCTCTTTTTATGCCGTCCAAGCAAAGTTATCCCTCGATAAACTCGGGACAGGTGCCACGCGGGCCATTATGATACAAATAATACGTTATGTTTAACAAAGTTAAAAAATCAGCAAAAGTGGGTTAAAATAGCTATGTATCCCATCCCTAGGAAGCTTTATAATTATAAAAATAGTTTAAAAAGTGTTTTGGCCGTTTACGATGTTCCTTATGTTTTTACATTTTTATCGATTTGACGCACAAGCCCTCTTAAAAAATTTCCAGGGCCAATTTCTGTAAATTCAGTTGCTCCATCCTCTATCATGTGTAGAATTGTATGCCTCCACATTACCGGATGCGTCAATTGATCAATCAAATTTTTCTTGATCAAGTCTATATTGTCACTCGGGCGACCCGCGACATTCTGATAAATAGGGCAAATCGGCTTTTTGAATTCTGTTTCCTCAATTGCTACACTGAACTCTTCAACTATTGGCTCCATAAATGGAGAGTGAAATGCGCCACTTACAGGTAGATTTACCACTCCCTTAGCACCAGGCCTTAATTTATCACAAGCTTCTTTGAGAGCTTTCTTTTCACCTGAAATTACAACTTGATGTAGCGCATTATAATTGGCAGGTACAACTACTCCGTCTATCTGATTACAGATATCCTTAACGATAACATCATATAACCCAACTACAACAGCCATACCTGTGTTTTCGACTTCACAAACTTTTTGCATAGCTGAAGCCCGCTTGGATATAAGTTTCAGAGCCGATTCAAAATCCAAAGATCCAATAGCAGCCAAAGCTGATATCTCACCCAAAGAATGTCCGGCAACCATATCGGGTTTAAAATCATTACCAAGGGTGTTTGCCAGAATAAATGAATGTAAGAAAATTGCCGGTTGAGAAAACTTTGTTTGTTTCAAATCTTCAGCAGATCCTTCAAACATTACATCAGTAATTGAAAATCCTAAAATATCATTGCCTCTTTTAAAATATTCTTGAGCCAATTTAGATTTTTCAAATAACTCTTTTCCCATACCTGGAAATTGAGTGCCTTGACCAGGGAATAAGTACGCATGCATAAATACAATAGATTGTTAAGATTTTTAATACATTAATTTTTATCAGAAATAGAATCGATAAGAAAATAAACACCTTATTGACAACTAGAATCTTAGTTTTCCTGTTAAGAACTAAATATGATTATCATAGGACATTCCACTTACAAAAATATACTTTAGTTCAGAATTAAATTCTAATTCTTTTAAATTTTCATAAAGACGAGTATAAATAGAATTTAATACAAATGCTTTCATTCCACACCTGCCTGCCGCAGGCACGGCATTTATTCGTTATTAGCTGTTTTCCATTAAGGAATTCATGCAGCTCTTTTCTCGGTGTTCCTCCCCTCCTAACCCCTCGACAAGCTCAGGACAAGCTAGGTTCGAATAACAAGTGCATTGCATTCGAAGCCCTAGCGAAGGATGGTTTTATTACCTTTCAAGAAGAAACCTTATAGAAAAAAATCTAATTAAAATGTGGTGCCAAATACGCCAGCGTACCTACCCGCTCAAAAATAGAAGATCTTGTAGACCTTCTATTTTTATGCCGTCCAAGCTAAGTTATCCCTCGATAAACTCGGGACAGACGCACGTAATTACATTATAGTTCATTTAGAAAGCTATAATCAGCCATTATGTAAAATTGCTTAGGTTGTCGTATTATTTATTTAAATCCTTACAAATAGTTGTCGTGGCACCGGTGTTGAGCACAGCCAAAGCATAAAAATACTCATGTGATGTCTACTGATTTAAGATATTCGCGAATGCTTTGCCTTTGTCGTACGCTCACGATAGAATCTATCGTGACTCGACTGCTTTCATAATATTAAAATTCTCGCCTACTTCTCGTCAATTTCCAGCAACAGAAAGGTCTAGTAGGCCTTTTAAAATATGAGCTAGAACGTGTTCTGGCATCGGATTTACATAAAAGTCGTGGGCCATTGATACCCCTATCTGTCTAAAAGAACCTTTTTTCAGTATATTAGCTAGCCATCGGATTATTTATGGATTCTATTTCCGATTAAAAACTTAATTCTATGAGAAATACCGTCAGAACTTTTGTAATGGCTTTGCTCTATTGTAATCTATCCCCCTTGCTATCACAGGATAAACATCATTACCAGACCGATTTCTCAATTGAAAATTTTACCGAGCGAAGAACTAAACTATTGGATGCCATTGGAAACAATGCCATAGCTCTTATTCAGGGTGCGAGTGGGCATGCCGGATTCAGTATTTTTCGGCAATCAAATACATTCTATTACCTAACAGGACTAGAGACGGATCATGCGTATCTATTGTTGAACGGAAAAAACAAACAGACTACTTTGTACCTGCCCCATAGGGATGAAGGCCGAGAACAGGGTCAAGGAAAAATATTGTCTGCGGAAGATGAAATGTTAGTCAAAGAACTTACCGGGGTAGATGCCGTTAAGGGCTATGAATTTTTATCGGCTGATCTACTTAGGACCGGGTTGATCAAATCGGCCCCACCTTTATTGTATACCCCTTTGAGTCCTGCTGAAACTGGCAATGACAGTCGAGACGAGCTTTTATATGGACAGGCCCGTGCCGCTTCCGATCCTTGGGATGGAAGTGTTACGAAAGAGGCATTGTTCGTACAAAAAATCAATTCGCAATTCCCACAATTCGAAATCCGTGATCTTTCTACGATATTGGATGCTATGCGACTGATCAAAAGTAAAGAAGAAATTGGGCTGATACGAAAAGCCACACAAATCGCAGGGCTGGGAATTATGGAAGCTATGCGATCTACCAAACCGGGTGTTTATGAATACCAGCTCGATGCCGCCGCCAAATACGTTTTCCACTTGAATGGGTCCCGCGGCGATGGCTATGCATCGATTATCGGAGGAGGTACCAATGCCTACATGGGGCACTATTTTCATAAAACGGATGTACTTCATGCCGGTGATTTGGTATTGATGGACTATGCCCCCGATTATCGTTATTACACCAGTGATGTAACCCGGATATGGCCTGTAAATGGAAAATTTGACAACGCCCAGAAAGCTTTGTATACGTACATCGTTGCGTATAGAGATGCACTTTTTAAATATATAAAACCCGGGCTAACCTCAAATGAAGTACTGGATCTAGCCGCTGCCGATATGACACAGTATTTGAAGGGAAAAAACTTTGCCAGACCTCATTATCTAAAAGCAGTACAGGAAGGTGTGAAATTTAGGGGCCATTTTCAACATCCAGTGGGCATGGCAGTTCATGATGTGGGTAGCGTCCATCGCGTTCCCTTAAGGGCGGGTATGGTTTTCACCATAGATCCCATGATTTGGATACCCGAGGAACGGTTGTACATCCGAATTGAAGATATTGCCTTGGTAACTGAAAATGGTGTTGAAAACTTAAGTGAGTTTGTTCCTGCCTCAGTAGAAGCTATAGAAAAGACCATCAAAGAAAAAGGATTGACAGAATTCCATCCACCAACCGAACTCCCTTTCAAAAACTAGAAACTGAATGGCCTAGTGTCCGATAAACTGCTATCCCATGCAAAACCGACTTTTACTTATTGTTCTCTTTGTGCCACTTTACACTATGTTGGCATTTCCATTTTCGGACAATTATCCGAAAAATCCGAATATCGATGCTGTAAACTATACGTTTCGCATCAATATATCGGATAATACAGATGAAATTCGTTGTGAAGAGACCATTGACATCCGATACTTGGCGGAAGGGATTACCTTCTTGCGGCTTGATTTGATCAAGGCCACAGAAAAACTCGGAAATAAGGGCATGGTCGTAAGTAAGGTTGTTTCTGAGGGCAAAACCTTGGACTATACCCATGAGAATGATGCTTTGACCATTGAGCTACCGACTCCGGCCACTTTACATCAACGCAGCAGTTATACGGTTACGTACAAAGGTGTCCCCGCTTCGGGCCTTAAGATCGCAAATAACAAATATGGTGACAGGACCTTTTTTAGCGATAATTGGCCAGATAAGGGCAGAAATTGGTTGGCTACCATTGACCATCCGTATGACAAGGCCACTTGTGAGTTTATAGTTACTGCACCAGCCCACTACCAGGTTGTTTCCAACGGATTGAAAATCGAAGAAACCAATTTGGCAAATGGCGAGCGTCTTACGCATTGGAAACAATCCGTTCCTATTGCCACTTGGCTATATGTCTTGGGCGTGGCCAGGTTTGCCGTTCAATATGTAGATGAATTTGATGGAAAATCAATTGAAACATGGGTGTATCCACAAGATAGGGACGCTGGTTTTTATGATTTTGCCATTCCCACAAAAAACGCATTGGAATTTTACAGCGATCGTATTGGGCCATTTTCCTATGAAAAGTTGGCCAACATACAGTCGAACAGCGTAAGCGGTGGCATGGAAGCCGCTTCTGCCATTCTCTATAGTGAGAACTCCGTAGTGGGTGATAGAAATGAGCGCTGGCGAAATGTGGTCATCCATGAAATCGCACATCAGTGGTTCGGAAATGCTGTAACAGAGTACGATTGGGATGATGTCTGGTTGAGCGAAGGTTTTGCTACCTATTTTACCTTGCTTTTCATTGAGCACGAATATGGACGAGATGCCTTTATGGAAGGACTTTCAAAAAGCAAAAAAACCGTAGATGGATTTTATGTGAAAAACCCGGATTATCGCATTGTTCACGATAATCTTACCGATATGTC
>JAGLKG010000261.1 GCA_023141835.1 Maribacter sp.
CCGGTATAGCGCCTTGCAATTTTGATGGCATTCTCCACCGCTTCAGAGCCAGAATTTGCCAGCATGGTCTTCTTTGTAAAGGTTCCTGGCGTTATTTGGTTGAGTTTGTCCGCAAGTTTTATGTAGCCTTCATACATGGAGACATGAAAGCATGAATGAATCAATTTATCCGCTTGGTCTTTGATCGCACTCACTACCTCGGCATGACAATGACCGGCATTAAGAGCGCCGATACCTCCCGCAAAGTCTATCCATTCGCTACCATCCATATCCTTTAACAGCGCTCCTTTGGCAGATACAACCACAGAGTCGCTAAGGTTAAAGACCCCTTGTGGGATGGCCTCTTTTCGTAAAGCAAGCAGTTCTTGTTTGTTCATGACTTTAAATTAATTTGATATATGTTCGTCCATAGTGTCTTTTATACTATTTCTACCATACCGTCGAGAGGACCAGAAATAGAATACTAGGCCTATCAGGAGCCAACACCCAATAATAGACCACTCAATCGTATTCAGTGCCGAAGAGTTACCGGGCAGGTACAGGTAAATTAAACCTAAACTCAGTACAAAGGCCACAGTGCCTATCAACTTTCCATTGGGAACTTTAAAAGGCCGTACCATGGAGGGTGCTTTTTTCCGGAGTTGGTAAAATGAGAGAGATACCAAACACCATGAAATGACGATACCAAGTCCTCCTGCATTGACCAACCATCCCAAAGCCTCATTTCCGAATAATGTCGCAAGGATCGAGGTGAAGGTGATAAAGAGAATAGCCGTTACAGGTGATTTATATTTGGGATGTAAAACGCCAAATGCCTTGGGCAACATCCCTGAATTGCCCATAGCGTAGATGGCTCGGGTTGCGCCGACAAAAAAACTGTTCCAACTGGTCACGATCCCTGCCAAACCTGCTAAAATAAGTAGGTTTCTCGCCCATGCATTCCCGTAGATTTTTTCCATGGCTGAAGCTGGCGCCAACTGATCTCCTTGCAATTCCGTTGTGTTTAGGGTGGTGCCGACCCCATAAATAATACCAGCATACCACACAATGGCCAATATCACGGAAAAGATCAATATTTTACCAATTTGCTTATAAGGTAAATTAATTTCTTCAGCCACTTGAGGGATAACATCAAAACCCACAAACATAAAGGGAGTCATTACCAAGACGGGCATAAGCCCAGCGGAGAGTTTATCCGTATTCCAAATGTCTAGCGAAGAAACTTCAGAAGGCGTCGTAAACATGCCGCCAAAAATCAACATCAACCCGACTGTCAATATAAGAATGGTAAATAGTACCTGAACAAATGAGGCTGTTTTTACACCCAAATAATTGGTTATCCCGATAATAATCGAGCCTATAACACCTATGGCTACCCAGCTAAAATAGATGGGTTTTTCATGTATGATCCATAGGGGATGACCATGGGGAATGGGCAAAATATTTTCAATGACCACGGGAAGGGCAACTGCTTCGAATGCACAGACCGATACATAACCAAGAATTATAAACCAAGTGCAAAGGAAAGAGGCGTTTAAGCCCAAACCGCGATAACTAAAGACATGCTCCCCACCTACTTTAGGCATTGCCGCGGTTAGTTCTGCATATGTCAACCCTACAAATGAGACAATGAGTCCGCCGATTAAAAATGCCAATATAGCACCTAAAACTCCTGCGGTAGTGATCCAGTCACCTGTTAATACGACCCAGCCCCAACCGATCATGGCGCCAAAGGACAATGAAAAAATATCCCATTTACCCAGAACACGTTTGAAATTAGAACCCATATGATAAAGTATGCTTTACGCTCGCTAGCTTCTAAAGTACGATATCTTGAATGTTTAGGGAAGAAATATGGCTTTGAAACCTGAACCAAATTTATTAGGCTCTAACTTGAACAGAATATGATTCCTATATTTTTGTAAGTGTTAAACAATAACTTATTCTGTTTTGGGCTCGGTAGGTTCCTCCTCCTCGGTGTACCCATACAAATTTTGCTTCTCTTCAAGGTCAATGGCATGATACATGGAAGCAAAAGCCGTGGAAATCCAAATGATAGCAAATACAATACCTACGATAAAACAGAGGAGACCCCCAATAACGATGGGAATGGCCAGCAATGCCATTCCAAAAATCTGCCACCCATGGCCTTTGGTCATTTCCCAGCTTTTTTCGACGGCGGCAACGGGTTCCATGTTCTTGTCCATCACCAAATAAGAAACAAATACCAATCTACAGGCCAAAATGATTCCTGGAATGATTAGAAAAAGAAATCCAAATCCTATAATGGCAAAGGTGAGTAAATTGGCCAGAATGATATTGACATAGTTCTTTTTAAAGCCATCGAACATCTCACTGATTTCAATTTTCTCATTGCGCATGGCTCGTAGGACCATGAGATCCCCCCCATATTTGATTACTGAAAAAAAGAGCAGCCAATAAGCGGTGGCCAATATTTGCAATAAGATCATACCGGGTGAATCAAATGTCTGGGAATCTCGAACAATGGAAGCCGGGGATTCAGCAATTCCAACAATGACCAGTACCAGAAACAGGTATAAAAATTGTTTCCACATCTGTTGCCAACCATACCCATAACTTCCTGATATGGTAGCTTCGGGTCTTCTTTCTTCTTTTACGATTTCCATGTGTTTTTATTTAAATCCATATAAATGTAAAGAGGTCATATGTAAATACCTTCCAACTTTGGTAGTGATTTTAAAATCACTACCAAGGTAGTGGTTGGGATCAACCACATTTTCATACTTTTAAACTATAACATTATTATACTTGCTCAGTTTAACCTTCATAGTCGTTTTTATTTTTTGTGCTGCCATTGCCATAGCGAGCTTATTGGTCGGCCATCAGTTCATTACGACCTACAATACCGAATTTCATAGGAACTATTTTTATTACCTAGTGACCTTTTTTTCGTTTGCCTTTTATGGCATTTGGGCACCGATTATTACGCAAGCCCTACTCGCCTCAATGGAAAATGCGGATAACGTTATTGGGGCTGTTGCCAATTTTTTACCGGTTCTTGGCGTTCCCTTTTTGGTTATTTCTTGGATTATGTTGGTGAAAATGGGGTTTTCACTAGTTGGAGTGCCATCAAAAAATAGAGCATTTTACATGCACCTTGTTTTTTTGGTGTTGTTCATGGCCGCTATTTTAGGGGTGTACTTTTTTGCGGATGTAAAGGATTGGTCTTTTGGAGAGCAATTCGCTTATGTTGAAATGGGAATATTCATGGGTTTGGAACTGGGGTATATGCTCTTATTTACAGGTATTGTTTGGTACTATTCCAAAAAACAAAAACGAGCAAGTAAAAAAATCATAAGACCTTTTGTACAGTTGATGCTATTGGCACTTTTGCTGCGCATTATGGTATTGCCTTTCGCCTTTAATAGCCCATGGATTCTTGCGGTGTTGATATTACTTTATTTCCTCTCCAATTTTATTCCCCTGTTTTATTTAAAACTTAATGCACATAGGATTTTTGCACCCCTATATGCAGAGTATCCGAATGAGGCAAAAAAGGAATTTATCTATAGTAAATACCAAATCTCGAAGCGTGAAAAAGAGGTTGTGGAACAAATTTGCCTAGGAAAGACCAACCAACAAATTGCGGATGAACTGTTCATTAGCCTGCAGACGGTTAAGGACCATACGCATCGGATATATACCAAGATCGGTATTAACAGCCGTATGAAGTTGGTGCAGATGGTCAATGGTTAATAGGACTTTTCTTGTCAGTCCACACTCGATACAAAATCCATAGAAATCAATTCCAGTTTCCTCCAATAGTCATTGTTTTATTTTACTGCCCATGATATTATAACTATCTTAATAAACTGTTTTAGATATCTCTTAAACGAGGATAAAAAAGTGGCTCTGGGGCTAGAAAATCACAACAAAATAATTAGCATAAATTCAAAATAGGAATGAAAGTAAATGAAAACAAGCGAAGGGAGTTTATAAAAAAAAGTAGCCTGGGCGTAGCTGGATTGACAATTCTACCTTCTTTATATGGAAAATCAACCGCTAGTGACCGTCTGCGCGTGGCCCATATTGGTGTTGGGGGTATGGGGAACAACCATATGAAGTGGTTTTCAGGCTTGAAAGAAGCAGAGGTAGTTGCCCTTTGTGATGTTGATGGACTACACCTTGCCCAAAGTCTAAAGACCATGGAGACCTTGCAGCCAGGAACAAAGGTTTCGGGCTATAAGGACTTTCGAAAAATTCTGGACCGCAACGATATTGATGCCATTACCTGCGCTACTCCAGACCATTGGCATGCCCAGATAGCAAACCTCGCATTTCAGGCCGGTAAGGACGTATATGGTGAAAAACCGCTTTCCTATGATATAAAAGAAGGGCAGCAATTGCTTAAAAGTCTTCAAAAACACAAGCGTGTTTTTCAATTGGGAACACAGATCCATGCTACGGATAATTACCATAGGGTGGTTGAACTGTTGAAGGCCGATGTTATTGGCAAAGTGCATACGGTACGTTTGTGGAAAACCGGTACGCCGCCTAATTTTGAGAATCCGACGGTGCAAGCACCTCCAAAAACGTTGGATTGGGATATGTGGTTGGGTCCTGCACCTTATGTAGATTATATACCCGAAAAATGCCATAGATCATACCGCTACTTTTTGGACTATTCTGGCGGAATTTTTGCTGATTTCTGGTGCCATATTTCCGATGTAGTCTTTTGGGCACTACAACCCAAAGGTTTGAAGAGCATTAGTGCTAGGGGTGAGGAAGCAGATGGTATTGCAAATACCCCTAAGTGGATCGATGTGGATTATGAATTTGAGGGACTCAAACTGTTTTGGACCACAAAGCCGCCCGACGTGCCTGGAGCTGCAAAAAGGGGTATAGGTGCTTATTTTGAAGGAGAGCATGGGACCTTGATATGTGATTATGAAACAAGGGAAATTACCATAAATGGCAAAACGGTAACTGATATTCCAGAAGTACCTAAAACCATTGTACGTTCTCCTGGTCACCAACAGAATTTTGTGGATGCCGTTAAATCCCGTACGTTGTCCGAGTCCCATTTGGCATATGCCCGTGAGATGACATTACCCATGCACCTCGGCCTGATTTCATGGCGATTGAATCGGAAATTGGAATGGGATGCCACTAAAGAAAAGTGTATTGGGGATAAAGAGGCCAATACAATGTTATCTAGAAAAGCCCGAAAAAAATGGAGGCTCGTATAGTGCCGGATCGGGAATAAAACATGGAGTGATCGGTCAGTTATTGTTCAACGATTTTTTGCCATGATTATAGAAAAGCTGGACTGAGCAAAGAATTTATTACCTTGGGTTGGTGTGAACCTTGCAACCCTATGGTAAAGTTCCTGGATAAAATCCACAAAACTATGAATAGCTAATTATCATGCCATTGTACATGGATATACATACCGTAGATTCGGATTCTTTTTCCGTAGAGGATGTGGTGAAGGCCCACATGCAAGATTTGGCCATTCAGGACCAATTTGGGGTCACCCAACTGAAATATTGGGTAAACGAGGGAGCCAAAACCTTATTCTGTTTAATGCAGGGACCGGACAAGGAGGCCTGTCATCAAGTACATCTTCAATCCCATGGTAATACCGCCTGCAATATTATCGAAGTATCGGATAATGAGTACAACTTGTTCATGGGCGTTGGGACCGATATCAACGATTTGGCACAGACACATTCAGGGGATTTGGATACGGGTTACCGAACCATCCTTTTGATGAGCCTCATTTCGTTAACGGGCAATGGGAAACAGCATAGTAAGCAGATTCATAGGTTTGTTGAACAATATAATGGTGTTGTAATTCGAGAACCCCACAACGAATTCATGGTTTCATTCATTTATGCCTCCGATGCCCTCTTATGTGTCAACGCCATAGAAAGTATGCTGAATTCTTCCAAAGGCCCTATTCAGTATGCCATGGCCATATGTAGCGGGAGACCTGTGGATGAGGAGGGCGACAAAATGTTCGAGGAGACCAAAAAGAAAGTCAAGTCTTTATGTTCACTTGGAATGTCCAAACGAATTTATTTAGATAGGGAATCACAAATCCTTTCAGATAAGGAACATCCATCGCAGGAAATGGAGCAAGACTGTTTTTCGATTCTTGATGATGAAAATATCAACTTGGCTATGGAACTTTCGAACATCCTAACTTTGAACTTGACTCGTTCCGATTTTAACAGCATGGATCTGACGGCTTCCCTTGGACTGAGTAAATCACAGGCCTATCGAAAAATAAAAGGGTTGACAGGCTTGGCTCCGAATCAATTAATTCAAGAATCAAGGTTGCAAAAAGCACTTGGCCATTTGGAACAGGGGAATAAAACGATTTCGGAAGTCGCTTATGGGTCAGGGTTCAACAGTCCTACGTATTTTACCCGCGTATTCAAGAAAAGATTTGGAATTTCACCCATAGAATTTACCAAACAACAATCCTAGTTTTAAGGGAAAAGCATTGAATCAATTGTTTCAGCTTTTGAATCAATTGTTAATGGATACTACGCTCTAGAATTGCAAATTTGTATCATAAGGTTTCATAATCTAATTAAAAGGAAGTAAGATGACGAACAAAACAAAAATAGCGGCAGCCCAGTTGTCCCCTGTATTTTTGAACAAGGAAAAAACGGTTGAAAAGGCTTGTAAGGCAATTCTTGAGGCTGGGGAAAACGGTGCGAAGGTCATTGTATTTCCCGAGGCGTTTATCTCAGGATATCCAGATTGGGTGTGGCTTATTCCCAACAGCAAGGGGGTAGAGCTCAATGAACTCTATGTAGAACTTGTCAACAATGCAGTGTCTATTCCGGACGACAGCACCCAAAAACTCTGTGAAGCCGCTAAAAAAGCCAGTATCAGTGTAGTTATGGGCATGCATGAGCGCAATACCGAAACAAGTGGTAACAGTTTGTACAATTCACTTTTATTTATTGACGAAAAAGGTACCATTATGGGGAAACATCGAAAATTGATTCCGACAGGTGGTGAGCGCCTTATATGGGCACAAGGGGACGGCTCAACTTTTAGATCGTATGATACAGGCGCAGGAAAAATAGCAGGACTTATCTGTTGGGAAAATTACATGCCTTTGGCCCGGAATGCCATATATGAGGCTGGGGCACAGGTTTTGGTGTCCCCAACCTGGGACAAGAGCCCCAATTGGTTGCAATCCATGCAGCATATCGCTAGGGAAGGGGGGCTATTTGTTGTCAGTACCTGTATGGCCATAAAGGTAGATGATATTCCCGATCGATATGGGTTTAAGAAAGACTATCCGGAAGGAAGGGAATGGATAAATACGGGTAATAGCTGCATAATTGATCCGAAAGGTCAAATCATAGCGGGGCCGTTGGAAGCGGAAGAAGGCGTCTTATATGCAGATATAGATCTTAATTTAATTATTGAGGCCAAACGCATGTTCGATGTTGTTGGCCATTATTCCAGGCCCGACGTATTTGGTTTTACAGTAAAAAAATAGGGAACATAAATTCAAACGACACAATCATGGAACAAAAACAAAAAACAATTAGTAAAAGAGCAAACGCATTAGCCGAACGCCTAATCCAAGGAGCCGATTCTCTGGCGAGCTATGCAGCAAGATTATCCGACGCTCAATGGCAAATTCCGGTAATCGGTGATGGCCGGACCATAGGAGTGGTGGTTCACCATGTAGCCAGTGTTTATGCATTGGAAGTAGAACTTGCACAAGTCCTTGCGGCAGGGAATCCGATTAAAGAGGCAACAAAGGAGGTAATAGACCAAATGAACGCTGAACATGCCCAGGCAAACGCGAATATTGGCAAAGATGAGACATTGTCATTGTTAAGACGAAACAGTGAAACGGCAGCAGATGCAGTTAGGGCTTTTACCGACATGGAACTTGATAATTCGGCGCCTGTATCATTATATGCTGACGCCCCGCTTACCGCCCAGTTTTTTATTGAGGATCATGCCTTACGACATAGTTTCCATCACCTGGCAAAGATTAAGGTTACTTTAAACAGGTAATTGGGTTGCAAGCGTATTGTATAAAGGAATGTATTTGTAAAACCAGTTTCGATACTTCTGAAAACACAATTCTTCCTTTCATTCCGTACTTGATACGGAATCCACTTAGGCGGAAAATAGATTCCTGCCTTTGCAGGAATGACAAATGGACCAAAAGGTAAATGCTCCACGTCTTTACGAATCTCGAGGGGTTGGGATGAAGTAAACTGTACTTTGGTAGTCGCAATCAACAGATTGCCTCATGCCTTGCAACGAAGTTTCTATAACTTCTTCAACCGAATATTCCGATACTCCACCTTCATGGGTGGCCCCACATGAACCTGTACCCCTAAAAAGCCTGAGGACTTCTGGTTAACGGAGTCATTGTCAATTACATCGCTCATTAAAACGCCATTGATGTAATGCTGTAGTCGGTTGCCTTTAATGATAAGGTGGACTTCATTCCAATCACCTGCATGGATTTTGGTCTGTAAAGAATCTATATGGCCCAGTGACTCTACTACCTCCCTGCTTTGCCAAGCATTGTTTTTTACATTGGCCCGTAAAGAACCTAGGACATCTGGGTTTTCCTGTGAAGTAATAATAACTTTTCCCCACGATATGCGAGGGTAGTACGTTTACGCTCCTCATAATTTTGTCCTGTATAGCGGTTTTTACCATCAATATCGGCTTGGTAACCACGCAGGGCAAATGGTATGGTATCTAAAAGATCACTACGGTAGTTGATACCGCTATTCCCACTTTCAGAAATACGGAATTCTGTTTTCAGCTCAAAATCACCTAATTCGTCCTCATTATAAATTAAAAAAGTATTTTTTTTGAGCAAGGTCTCGGGGGTTATTTCACCAACGATAGTTCCGTTTTCGGCACGCCAATAGGTGCTGTCACCCTCCCAATGCGTAAGTGTGGCACCATCGAAGATGGACTCAAAACCTGCTGCATCTACGGATAAGGTCGTGGACTGTTCTACGGCAGGCTTCGCTTGTTTTTCGCGACAAGCTTGTAGACTGCCTAAAATAACTAGAACAAACAAAATGCGACAAAGCCTATATTTTGTGATTAAAGGGTTGGATTTCATAGGTGTTTATTTAAAAGTTTTAGACAAAATCTTAAAAGTAATAAATTTAGTTTAGTGTAAAGCTTCTAGTAGTCGTGATTACACGACATTTATAGTTTATAACCCTAAATTATCGCTGAACATACTAGTTATTTTTATAACTTACAAAAGCCAACCAATTGAAAATCATGAAAATAACAAACAAGTATACCCTTCATTTGCTCGCTTTTATTATCTCTTTCAGTTCATGTAAAAATGAAGACACCCTACTTAAGGGATCCAACGAACATATCACTGCCGTAACAACTTCCATTAATGATGAGGCCCTGGTAAATGCAAAAAATGATTCAAAAGACTGGCTTAGCTATGGCCTTAACTATTCTGAAAACCGTTTTAGCCAGCTTGAAGAGATTTCCGAGGGAAATGTAGGCAAGCTTGGCCTATTATGGTCATACAATCTTAATTCCATTCGGGGAGTGGAGGCCACACCGGTGGTAGTCGACGGAATAATGTACGTGACGGCTCCATGGAGTATT
>JAGLKG010000262.1 GCA_023141835.1 Maribacter sp.
CAAGTAATTACCAAGGTACATGAACGGGTAAAGATCTATACCAAGGAAGGGTTTGATTATGGTACGATAAGTGAAAGCCTATATCAAAGGGGGAGTAGTAATGAAACGTTAAGCTCAATCAAGGCCTATACCTATAACTGGGTTGACGGAAATGTAGAAAAAAGCAAACTCAAAGGTTCTGACGTTTTTTCCGAAGAGACATCAAAGTATTGGTCAAAAAAGAAATTTACTATGCCCAATGTAAAGGAGGGCTGTGTCATTGAATATAGTTATAATATTGTATCGCCATTTTCCTATAGTTTAGACGAGATAGATTTGCAATATGATATTCCTATCGTAAAGCAAAAAATAAAAGTGAGTACCCCCGAATATTTTGTCTTTAAGACCCAATCTAAAGGATACCTTTTAGTAGATCCACAACATGATGCCACAACTGCTAAGATCAATTTCACCTCTTTCAATAGACCTAGTGGAAGTGTTGGTAATTTCCAGCAGTCATCAATAAATAGGTCAGCTGTGGATTATCGCATAGATATCTCCACAATTGAAATGTCAGATGTGCCAGCCTTAAAAGATGAGCCCTTTGTAAATAATATAGATAACTATAGAAGTGCAATAAAATATGAATTACAATATGTAAAGTTCCCCAATTCACCAATAAAGGACTATACAAGCTCCTGGGGGAAAGTTGTTAAAACCATTTATGAGAGCGAAGGTTTTGGAGATCAACTGGATAGTAAACGTTACTATAAAGACGATTTGGCGATTATTTTACAAGGTATAAGTACGGATATGGAGAAAATGAATACTATTTTTCAGTTTGTGAAGAGTAGAATGCATTGGAACAGTATTTATGGCTATACGTCTGATGAAGGCGTTAAAAAGGCCTATAATCTAAAAACAGGAAATATTGCCGATATAAATCTAATGTTGGTAAGCATGCTTCGTAGCGCCGGTTTAAATGCAGACCCTGTTCTGGTTAGCACCAGGAGTAACGGAGTGCCTTTGTTCCCTACAATGCGTGGTTTTAATTATGTAGTGGCAGCTGTAAAGTTAGGTGAAGGCAATGTTTTTTTAGATGCTACCAATAAATATAGCAAACCAAATATGCTGCCTACAAGGACTATTAACTGGGCTGGGAGAATTGTAAAGGATGGAGGAGCTACAACATCAGTATCCTTGATTCCCCCCTATGTTTCACAACAAAACATAATTCTTATGGTTACTATTTCCCCAGAAGGAGAAGTGGTAGGCAAGGCCAGAAAAATGGCTAAGGAGTATGTGGCCTATTCCCATAGGAACAAATATGGAGATATTGATGAGGAAACGTATTTGGAAAAATTAGAAGAAACCTATGACGGGTTGGAAATTTCAGAATATAGTATAAAAGATAAAAATGTCGTTGGAAAACCCATTGTAGAGAGCTTTAGCTTTAATAAAGAAGACGGTGTGGAGATCATTGGGGACAAGATGTATCTATCACCACTGTTTTGGTATACAATGTCAGAAAATCCATTTAAATTGGAAAATAGAGATTACCCCATTGATTTCACCTACCCCTGGCAAGACAAGTATATGATCAATGTGAAAATCCCGGAAGGTTATAAAGTGGAATCTATACCGAAAGGCATGAATATTTCCCTGCAAGACGAAGCAGGTGCGTTCGTTTACCAAGTTGTGTCTAATAATATTGATCTTCAAATAATGGTAGACTTGAGATTGAATCAAGCGGTTATTCCTGTACATAACTATCTGGGTTTAAAAGAATTTTATAAAGCTCTCATAGAAAAACAGGCAGAAAAAATAGTATTGTCCAAAATATCTAATGATGAAAATTCGCAAAGTGCCACAGGCGAAAATAAGTAGATGAAAATTATTGGATCTTTTGGTTGAAACTTGTTGACGATAAAACTTACCAAAAATCAGTTACAAATAGAAAAGACAATTTAGGAAATATATAGATTGAACCATGAAAAGAACACTCGTCGTTTTAACCCTTTTGATTGCCCAAGGAATTTGGGCACAAGATTTTTCGTTTGGAAAAGTTTCTAAAGAAGAATTACAAGAAAAATTCAACCCTGTTGACTCTTCTGCGGCAGCCACCTATTTATATAAATATAGGAAGACGTATTTTGAGTATATACCTGGGCAGGGCTTCCAGCTGTATTCCGAAATACATGAAAGAGTGAAAATTTACAATAAAGAAGGATTCGATTATGCCACAAAAAAAATTGACCTGTATAAAAATTCAAAGGCCACAGAAAAAGTTGGAATGTTGAAGGCGGCCACTTTTAACCTGATAGATGGTGAAATAGAGATAATTAAACTAAAGAAAGAAGGAGAGTTTGAGACCGAATTGGATAAATACCATAATCAAAAATATTTTACCCTTCCGAAAATCAAAGAGGGATGTGTTATAGAGTATAAATACCGCATAGTCTCACCCTTCATATATAATGTTGATGAGTTTGTTTTTCAGAATAACATTCCCATAAAAAAACTATATGCGTTGATGGAAGCCCCTGAATATTTTAATTTCAGGGTAAATATGAAAGGGTTTCTTAATACAATTCCCAAAATTGAAAAGGGCAACGGTAAGGCCACAGTCCAATCACGAGTTAATGTAACACAGGGGAGAACAAGGGGAAATGTTTCGGGAGGGGGTAGAACCACCATGCAAACTAATAACTATGATTATGCCACAGAAATTTATGTGTATGATTTAAATAATGTTCCGGCCATAAAGGAGGAACTTTATGTGAATAATATTGACAATTACCGATCTGGCGTAAAATACGAACTCTCATTTGTAAAATTCCCAAATTCTGCTCCAGACTTCTATTCTACTAGATGGGAAGATGTCGTCAAAACAATTTATGAAAGCCCAAATTTTGGTTCGGAACTTGAGAAAACAGGTTATTTCAAAGAAGATTTAAAGGCTCTAATATCATCCACTTCGGACAGAAATCGAAGAGTACAGCTTATTTTTGATTTTGTCAAATCCAAGGTAAAATGGAATGGCTATTCTAGAAAATATACAACTTCAGGTGGTGTGAGAAAGGCGTATAAAGAAGGGGTCGGTAATGTTGCCGAAATTAATTTAATGCTTACTTCCATGTTGCGGCAGGCTGGATTTAATGCCAATCCAGTTTTAGTAAGTACGCGAACAAACGGTATTCCTTTATTTCCGACACGAGAGGGTTACAATTATGTAATTAGTGCCATTACCGATCCAAACGGCACCACCCTTTTAGACGCGTCCAGTGAGTACAGTCAACCCAATATATTACCATTAAGAACATTGAATTGGGAAGGAAGGATAATTAAGAAAGATGGTACTTTTAAT
>JAGLKG010000263.1 GCA_023141835.1 Maribacter sp.
CAATCTTATATTGCACCTCCCATAACTGCGGTATTCCTTTTGGGAATTCTATGGAAAAGAATGAACTCCAAAGCTGCCATAGCCACTCTTTTTGCGGGATTGGTAGTTGCTGCACTGCGGATAATGGCTGAAATATATCAATCGAGCTTATCTGGAATACTATTGAATTTTGCCACAATAAATTTCGCACACATGGCCATATTCATGTTCATACTTTCAGTAGTCATTTGTATTGGTGTTAGTCTCGCTACTGATCCACCTAACTATGCGGCAATTGCAGGTCTTTCGTTTGGTACCTTATCTAACGAAGACAGAAAATTGAACAAGGAAAGCATAGCGGTTATAGACATTGTTCTATCGGTTTTGTTGGTTGCCATCGTAGTATTTGTTTTGTCCTACTTCACGGGTTAAAAATGGTAAAATATTTCATTTAAAAATTATACAAGAATAAAAGGTTATGTCTAAATTGACCCTCAAGAATATTGCAGCACATTTTAAGGTCTCAATATCCACCGTGTCCAAGGCCATTAATGATAGTCATGAGATTAGTCAAAAACTAAAAGCTAAAATTCAAAAATTCGCACAGGAGAACCACTATAAACCCAATAAGGTTGCGATTAACCTACGGAACAGAAGTACAAGGAACATAGGTGTTGTGATTCCTAATATTCTTAATTACTTTTTTGTCCAAGTACTTTACGGAATAGAGCAAGTTGCTAATAATCGAGGCTACAATATTATAAGTTGTGCAAGTAATCAGTCCATTGAAAAAGAGGCAAAGACACTCGAACTTTTGAGCTATGGTTCGGTGGATGGCTTGATTATATCATCTGTTGCTACAGAATCACAGATAAAGAATCATGCAGAAGGTATGAAAGAGTTGGTTGATAGTCAAATCCCTATAGCCATGTTCGATAGGGTCACTGATTTGATAGACTGCGACAAAGTCATTGTCGATGATTTTGAAGCTGGGTATAAGGCCACTAAATATTTTTTGGATACGGGTTGCCAAACCATTGCGATTGTTACGCCGATTGATCATACTGAAATAAGCAGGTTTAGAACAGAAGGCTATAAAAAAGCATTGAAAGAAAGGAATATCCCCTTTGATGAAAAACTGATATTACCAGTTGGTATAGATGATGACCTTGAGTTTTTGTTATCTTTTATTCTTAATGATAACCAGATAGACGGTATTCTGGCCTTTGACGAAATAACCACAGTAAAAGTAATGACCATTGTTAAGGCAAGGGGGTATCAGGTGCCGAATGATATTTCAATAATTGGATTTACCAATGGCCAGCTCTCAAAATATGTTACACCTTCTTTGACTATGGTAAGTCAACATGGGGCCTATATCGGTGAAACGGTTGCTAATCTATTGATCAATAGGCTAGAAAATAAAGAAGTTCCAGAACCCTTTGAAACCAGGGTTGTAAAAACAAGTTTAATCGTTAGGGATTCAACAAGAAAAATACCAATGGACTAAGCCAGTTTTTTATCAATCACCTTTTGCATATATTCTACTTGGTCCAATGCCTTTTGCGTAAAGTCAAATAGACTTAGACACCTGTCCAGGTTTTGGTTTTCGTAGGCTACTTTGTAGTAGATATTATTGTTCAGATAATCAGTCAAGGCTCTCAAACCGTGAATAAAGGGCATGAAAACCGCACCCAATGGTAAAGTGTTTAATTCCTCTTTTGAAAGGAAGGGACCATTTGATGCCAAACCATCTACAAAGGCATTGAAAAGATCTTTTTCAAAGGTGATTTTGTGCAATTCCCGTTCGTCTTCTGGAGCCGTATTTACTATAGTGCGTACTGAATCCCCAAAATCGTAATAAAAATAGCCTTTCATTAGAGTATCAAGGTCAATAAGACAAAGTGCCTCATCCAATTCTTTTGAGAATAGGATATTGTTGAGTTTAGTGTCGTTATGGCATATGCGAATAGACAGCTCGGCATTGTCCAATACTTCCAATTTGACTAAAATGCGCTCCGCAAATTCAATCGTTTTTTCAGCAATTTTCATTTTAGGTTCATCCGCAGTTGAAAGGGCTGTTTTAAATTGTTTCTTTCGCAATCTAAGACTATGGAAATCTGGAATGGTATCAACATAATCAGTACTGTCTGCGTTCTGCAAAAGCTGATGAAACCTACCAATAATCCTACCTGCCTCAAAAGCAATTTTTTGATTGGTAGTTGTATTGTACGTTGTGCTGTCATTAATGAAAGACATTAGTCTCCAATACCCCTGCACATTATTGTGATATTGTGTTCCGGATAAAGTTGGAATCAATTCTATGCTGCGGTAATCATCGCTTTGCAAACCTTGAAGTGCAAAGTGAATGTTAGACATTAGTCCATCAATGTCCTTAAAAACATCATGGTTTATCCGTTGTAGAATATACTTGGGGCCATCATCGCCCAAGACCAGATAGGTGTCATTGATAAATCCATTATTTATTGGGGAGAATTGAAAGGTCTTTCCATGGACGGAAAAACATTCCAAAATAGTGTTCAAATAATCATTTGTAAACTTCCCCATGAGAATTCTAATTCCAGAGAGGCGCTTTATAGTCGCCTCGTGTTCCCATTCCCTTTAATTTGGTCATTGCTTTTTCCTTGTCACTGGCATAGGTGATGCCAAACCATTCTCCTTTTGAAGGTATGACTTTTACTGCAACTTTATTGTTCTCCATCATTTCTTGGATTACAAAAGGTAAATATATTTCACCGCCATCAATATTGGCTTTGTCCTTTAAGAAGTTCCTGAAATCTTCTTCAATACTCTCAAATAATGAGGGGTTACAAATCCAGAAATTCATACTGGCAAGTTCATCACCAGTAAATTCCAATCCTGAATCAAGATCTTTTACAATATTGGTCTGCTGCTCGATCTTTGTTCTTTCGTTTACCGATAAGAGATTATTTTCATCATCCACTTTGCATACACCTCGAGAAACAGTGCCATGCTCTGAGAGGGTGTCTTTTAAAGTGTAACCAACTAGAGCATAGTTATCGCCATTATTCTCCTGAATAAAGTCAGCGGCTTTTTGGTATGCTGCTTGTCCATAAAAATCATCTGCATTTATGACAACAAAAGAATTCTTGATTACATGGCGGGCGGCCCATACAGCATGTGCGGTTCCCCAAGGTTTAGCACGTTCACCAATAAATGAGCTTCCCTCAGGTAAATCTGTCAATTTTTGAGCTACTACATCCAGTTTTATTTGCTTTGGTAACCTTTCAACTAAATAATTACGTAAAAAATCAACATTATCGACTTGAGTAACTATAACAATATGATCAAAACCACTTTCAAGCGCATCGTAGATGCTAAACTCCATTAAGAATTCGTCATCGGGTCCAAGGGCATCGAATTGTTTTAGTTTACCATATCTGCTTCCACGGCCAGCGGCCATTAAAAGTAATGTCATGCGTTTTATTTTTTTGATGGGGCAAAAATAGTTTTTTTGATTGCAAAAAACCGTTATTATCGACATACATCTTAAAAAATTAGATTTAAAAGTTCGTAGTATAGGCAGATTTTAATACTTTAATCCCGTAAATCTCTAAAAGCTTATTATGTGTTGTCACCGAAATTTTGCTAAACTGTTCTTGTTTTTAATCATAATTTATTGTGCTAAAGTATATCCACAGAATACGGACAAAAGACCGAATATTTTGGTGATTATGTTCGATGATGCAGGTTTGGATATGAGTGCCTATGGCAGTACCTATGTCAACACCCCGGCATTTGATGAAATTGCCAAGGAGGGGATGCTTTTTAATAGGGCCTATACACCAAACGCCAAGTGTGCGCCATCAAGAGCAGCTATTATGACAGGTCGAAATTCATGGCAATTGGGTGCCGCGGCCAATCACGTTATTTATTTTCCAGCAAAATTCAAAACCTATCAGGAAGTACTACTGGAAAATGGGTATACAACGGGTCATACAGGAAAAGGATATGCTCCCGGTAAGACCAATGCCGAGGATGGGTCTTCGCGAAACGTAATGGGTCCTGCTTTTAATAAAAAAACACTGAGTCCTGCTACCAAGTATATTTCAACCAATGATTATAGCGGTAATTTCGAGGATTTTTTGAACGGTGCTCCCGAAAATAAACCTTGGAGTTTTTGGGTGGGCAGTACAGAGCCTCATAGGGGGTACGAATATGGAAGTGGAGCGAAGTTGGGTAAAAAGACCCCGGATCAGATTAAGGAATTCCCACCATATTGGCCCGATAATCAAGTGACTCGAAATGACCTTCTTGATTATGCCTTTGAGATTGAGGATACCGACAAGCATATAGGAAGGATTATCGAAACCCTGAGAAAAAGGAACCTACTGGATAATACCCTAGTCGTTGTGACGTCGGATCATGGAATGCCATTCCCACGGGTGAAAGGCGACCAATATGAAAACGCCAACCATATTCCTATGGCCATACTTTGGAAGAAAAAGATGAAGAATGCGGGTCGCCATGTAGATGATTACGTTAGCTTTATAGATTTGGCCCCGACTTTCATAGAGGCTGCAGGAATTGATTGGAGGTCTTCAGGAATGTATCCGGCTACAGGAAAAAGTCTGGTTAAGATTATTTCTTCAGATAGATCCGGTCAAATTGAAGAACAAAGGGATTTCGTACTCATAGGTAAAGAGCGCCATGACACGGGTAGGCCGGGTGATGTTGGCTATCCCATTCGAGGAATACATAAGAACGGTATGTTATACATAAGGAATTATGAAGTAGACCGTTGGCCCTCTGGTAATCCTGAGACAGGATATCTCAATTCAGACGGAAGCCCCACAAAGACTACTGTTTTGGAACTACGAAGAAAGGGGGGCGATACTTCCTATTGGAAGTTGAATTTTGGTAAAAGGGAAAGCGAGGAACTTTACAATGTTGCTACAGATCCATTTTGCATGAATAATTTGGCTAATGATTTGGGCCATACTCCTATTAAAGCCAAATTGAAAAGCGAAATGGAAAGGAAACTTAAGGAGCAGGGCGATTTAAGAATGCTGGGATACGGGCACCTATACGAAAATGCCCCTATGGTCAATGGTAGGTATTTTTACGAAGAATTTATGACAGGGAAAAAACCAAAGGCGGGTTGGGTCAATGATTCGGATTTTGAACCCCAATTTCTCGATGGAGATGGTAATGCCATAAAGGAAGTTTCAATCCCGAAAAAATAACTCCATTTCAAGGGGCTTAGAAGCCTAAACTGATAATTGTCATATTTTCTGAGTAATGGGCATCGTATGTTTGTAGCGATACAAATTATGCAATGCAAAATATAGTTCAGAAATATAATATCCCAGGGCCAAGATATACAAGTTACCCTACGGTTCCCTACTGGGATATTGAGACTTTTTCTGGTGAGAAATGGAAAAAAACACTTAAAAAGAGTTTTGAGGAGAGCAATGGGAAAGAAGGCATAAGTCTATATATACATTTGCCATATTGTGAAAGCATGTGTACTTTCTGTGGTTGTCATAAACGCATTACAAAACAGCACAATGTAGAAACACCTTATATAAATTCGGTTTTAAAGGAATGGAGATTATACTGCAATCTTTTTGATTCAAGACCAATAGTCAAGGAATTGCATTTAGGAGGTGGCACACCCACATTTTTCTCTCCGGAAAATCTAAAGATGCTTATAACAGGAATCTTTAGAATCGCTGAAAAGGCGGAGGGTTATGAATTTAGTTTTGAGGGTCACCCAAACAATACGACAAAGGAACATTTGCAAGCCTTGTACGATGTTGGCTTTCGAAGGGTTAGTTACGGTGTACAGGATTATAACGAAAAAGTTCAAAAGGCAATACATAGGGTACAACCTTTTGAAAACGTAAAAAAAGCAACGGAGGCTGCTCGAGCAATCGGATACACCTCTGTTGGCCACGATATTATATTTGGATTACCGCATCAAACTTTGGAACATGTTGAAGAAACCATTCTAAAGACGAAAGAATTAATGCCCGATAGATTGGCCTTTTACAGCTATGCACATGTACCATGGTTAAAAGGGAACGGACAAAGAGGTTTCAAAGACGAAGACCTGCCATCAGCCAAGGAAAAGAGAAACCAGTATGAAAAGGGGAAAAAACTTTTAATGCAGGTGGGGTATGAAGAAATTGGAATGGACCATTTTGCACTACGAAGCGATAGTTTACATACATCCATGAAATCAGGAAATTTACATCGTAACTTTATGGGGTATACAGCATCGAAAACACGATTGATGATTGGCTTGGGAGCTTCAAGTATTAGCGATAGTTGGTACAGTTTTGCCCAAAATGTAAAAAGTTTGGAGGAGTACAAGCATTTGGTTGAAAACAACATCATTCCTATATATCGAGGCCACATATTATCGAATGAGGATGAGATCATTAGGAGGCATATTCTTAATCTGATGTGCAGGTTTAGAACATCATTGACCCAAAAGGATACCTTTTTTCCCGAGTTGCCTATGGTTATTGATAAACTGCACGAAATGGAATTGGATGAGCTTGTTGAAATCGGACAAGACGAATTAAAAGTTACTGAAAAAGGCCAACCTTTTATTCGCAATATTTGTATGGCATTTGATCTTTTATTACATAGGAAAGAACCTG
>JAGLKG010000264.1 GCA_023141835.1 Maribacter sp.
ATAAGGTCGATTTTCTTAACCCTATTGAAGTTGGAGAATTGATTACCTTAAAGGCATCGGTCAACTACACCGGAAATACCTCTATGGTAGTAGGGGTTCGCGTGGAATCCGAAAACATTACCACAGGAAAAATAAAACACTGTAATTCCTCATATTTTACTATGGTGGCCAAAGATGCAAGTGGTGAAAATGTTGTAATTCCTGGGCTGATTATTGAAAATGAACAGGGAATAAGACGGTTTACACGAAGTATGCGTCGTAAGGAAGAGGTTATAAAACGCAATGCAAAATTTAGAGCTTCAGAATTTAAGGTCAAGGAACATTTGGAACTATTAAAAAGTGAAAATGTTCAAGTTAAATACAAAAAATAGGTAGTACATACATGGATAGGTCTTTATATGATTTTGGATTGGTGGGTTTAGGTGTAATGGGTCGAAATTTCATACTCAATGTCGCAGATAACGGTTTTACAGCCTTTGGTCACGATTTAGATGGAGATAAGGTCAGCGCTTTAGTCACAGAGGGGGGCAATCCCAGCAGGATAAATGCCTCTACAGAGGTTCAAACCTTCGTCAATTCATTATCCATTCCCAGAAAAATCATGTTATTGGTCCCTGCTGGAAAAATAGTGGATGCTGCGATAGAAAGCGTATTACCTCATTTGGATTTAGGAGATATAATTATAGACGGCGGAAATTCTCTTTTTACAGATACCAATAGAAGAGAATCATATTTGCATTCTAAAGGAATTCGTTTTTTTGGAGCGGGTGTTTCCGGTGGCGCTAAAGGAGCAAGGTTTGGTCCAAGTATTATGCCTGGTGGATCCAAAGAAGCATATCAAGAGGTACAACCTATTTTTGAAGCGGTAGCTGCCAAATACAAAGGAGAGCCTTGTGTGGCTTATTTAGGCCCCAAATCGGCCGGCAACTATGTTAAAATGGTACATAACGGCATTGAATATGGACTAATGCAGTTGACCTCAGAAATCTATGACATCCTCAAAAGAATGGGCAACTACAGCACTGTTGACCTTCAACGTATCTTCTCAGAATGGAATAAAGGAAGACTACAGTCGTTCTTGGTAGAAATCACGGCAGATATCCTCAATAAGGAAGATGATAAAGGAGATGGATATTTGGTAGACAAGATATTGGACAAAGCCAAACAAAAAGGCACCGGAAAATGGACGTCCCAAAATGCCATGGATCTAGGCGTGCCCATACCCTCAATAGATATTGCCGTAAGTATGCGGGAAATTTCAGCTTTAAAAGAGGAACGCATCCAGGCCAATACCCTATATAGTCATTCCCCAATAGAAACGATTACCATTGGGGAAATTGAAAAAATTGCTGAGGAAGCCTTATATTTTGCCTTTATCATTACCTATGCCCAAGGGTTGTATCAATTGGCAGAAGCATCTAAGGAATATGCATATAATCTGAATTTAAGTACTGTTGCCAAAATATGGAGGGCTGGTTGCATTATACGGGCTGGGCTTTTGGAAGATATTTCCCAAGCTTTTTCAAAAAACGACAAGCTTTCGAACATTTTGTTGGATCCCAATTTTGTTGATAAAATAGAATCTACGGTAGGTTCTGCCCGAGAACTGGTACTATTGGGTATAAAAAATGGCATCCCGTTACCGGGCTTAACAAACTCACTGACCTATTTTGATGCATTTACATCCAACAAATTACCATTAAACCTGATACAGGCCCAAAGGGACTATTTTGGCTCGCATACCTATGAAAGGACGGATATGGAAGGGGTTTTTCATACGGAATGGGAAAGTCAAAAATGAAAGCGTTAAAGCCAGAAAGTGACCGAAGAACAAATAAAACAATTCTTTAAACGAATTGACAACTTGACCTCCGAACACAAGCCTCTATTTGGTAAGATGAATGTGAATCAGATGATTTGCCATTGTGCGGATTTCTTCCGAATGGCGAAAGGAACCAAAAAAGCCAGGGAATATGGGCAAGTTGATCCAAACGAAATTATATCTCTTGCAAAATCAGGGAAATCTGCGCCAGCTCCTAAGGGTTTTGGTCAGGTCGAAGGAGATGGGACAAAGCCGACCCGTTTGGAAAATGACAAGAAAATCTTAAAAGAATACATTCGGGAATTCTCCAAACTATCAGACGAATACAAGTATGCCGAACATCCCTATTTTGGACAACTCAATAAAAAACGCTGGACGGGACTAGCTATATACCACCTCAATCACCATTTAAAGCAATTTAATGTTTGAACACACTTTTCTCGCACCTTATAAAAACCCAATTAGAAAAAGGTTCTCAAATAAGTTATTTAATTTCTTTTAAAGCGTTATCTATACGTGTTCTTAAATGTTGTTTATGTGCTCTAGAAGATATATTGCCAGACAAAACTGCCATAGTCTTAATTTTCTTCAAATTATACAATGCCATTGATTTTGCCATATTGGTGTATTTATTGCTTTTTTCTCCAATAAGGATTTTTATCAGCATATTGCTGTACTCTATTTGCAGATTTTGTCTAAATGAATTTACATTACCCTGAATATCAGCCTTAAAAATAGAATTATTTAAATCGGTCAGAAATGAAGTCAAGGAATACTTATTGCCATACAATTCAGAATCTGTAATTCTTTGTAACGTATTTTGATGTAATAAATGTTTGAGTACATTTTTTTGAATACCCAATATCCTTGCGTGAATTTTGGGATCCTCAGGAATACCGCGAAAATCAAATCCCCTTCTTTGTTTTGCAATATGGTTGTATAGATCGTTGGGTACTGAAAATGCATTTGAAGCAAAAACATAATCGTTCAAAGCTTTCATGGCCTTTATTTGTTTTTCCTTTTCAACAGGGGTGTACGGTTGCGAACTTCCTTGTTGACCATTCATACTTCTATCTACATACACCCCACCAATATATCGAGAAATTGTATTGGCAGACGCTGCTTGCTGCCTCGTTAATACAAAATAAGAGTTCCTTAAAGATTGAAAGGATTTACCATTTTCTTGCTTTTTATATTTTGCCAATATTTCTTTCCCAACTTCATTGGCAAGTTTAATCCGATCAATGGCATATTGAATAGCATTACTCGTCATATCACCAACATTGACTCGAGGATCTATAGCTTTGCCAGGAGAACGCATATCATCTGCATCATTGCCAAAGGCGAGTTCAGCTTGTGTAGATTTTGACAACAAAGCTTCCATTTTGTCAGTATCCATAGGTTGATAACCAAATTGAATTGCCCAAATATCATAAGGGCCAGGTCTTTTAGTCCAATATTGACCTTGATTGTCCCTATCTAAATTGTAATTAATTGGGGGATAATCCATAACAGATCCCGTAAGACCTATTTTAGAGGTAATGCTTTCATCGTTTACAACGGTCAATGAATGTAGTTGACTGGATTTCATATTGTGATTTAAACCCAACGTATGTCCAATTTCGTGTAAAATTAAAAAATATATAAACTCATTTACCATTTTGCTTTTTTCCAAATCGCCAGCTCCAAATGCAGTATTGGCTATTGATCCGAACATTTGATTCAATTGCGCCATCTGGCTGGCCGCACAATAGGTATTGTGATCTTTAGCATTGATTTGTTGGGCCATATCGTCATAAAAATCATGTAAAGCTGCTTTTTCGAAAAGTTTTTCATTTCTCAATGAATTGCCCAGAACAACGTATTCCAGCATAATGTCCGCACCCAAAATTTGGCCTGTTCTTGGGTTCACAAAACTAGGCCCGTAGCCCCCGAACATAACTTCAGGAGAGGAAGTCCACCGTAAAACATTATATCTTATGTCACCCGCGTCCCATTCCGCATCATCGGGTTGTTCTTTTATTACAAGCGCATTTTTAAAACCGGCTTCCTCAAAAGCAATATTCCATTGTTCGCCGGCTTTTTTTATAATTGGCCGTATTTCTTTTGGGGTAGTATTTTCCATCCACCAAGTAATGGGCTCTACTGGCTCAGAAATAGCCATATTTGGGTCTTTCTTCTTCAAATTCCATCTATGTACCAAATCACGATAAGGTGTAGCGCTTTTTGAAGATTGATCATTTACATGTGTAATAAAATAGCCCACCCTTGGATCATCGAATCTCACCCTATAATCATTCTTGGGCATAGCTATTAAACTGTGATTTACTTTAATACTTACATTTCTTCCATCGGTTACAGCTCTAGAACCTCCATTAAGTACCGAAGGTTTTGTATATACATATTCAATGACCAAATCTGTATTTTCAGGATAGTTCTTTATTGCATGGACTTTGGTTTTATCCTTATCTAACGTGCCAAGCGTAAACATAGTTGGCTTCTGATCCGGAGCCTTTGGAGGTTTAATTTGAGAAAAAGTTTCTTTTAAAAATAGGTCATCGGCTTTAATAAGGTATAGACCTTTACTATTATTATGTGCTTCAATTTTTAAACTAGCCATAATACCATCACTGATATTTGCATTTTTAGCATTAGAAATGGCTTTGCTTTGGTCAAAATAAAATGAAGTATTTTTTGTTACAAATTCAATTTTATTAAAATATTTTTTAATTTGAAAAACCTTAGAGCCCCTATAAACACCTCTACCCGCAAAACCAATATCCCCAGGAGCATCTGCTATCTGGGTAAAGTATATGTACTCTTTGTCAATCTGATCTTTAGAAATAAGAATTTGTAAAGAACCTGTGATTGTATCTTGATAGATTTTGAACAAACCATTAATTTCTTTGCTTGATTTTATAAGTTCTTCAATGGTTTTTTCTTTATCTTTTTTGTCTTTATTAGTTACTTCTGTTTCCTTTTCTTTTTTCTTTTTTCGCTGTGCATCCATGTTTTGGGGCACTAAAAAGACAGCCATCATTACAACGAAAGCAATTGGTCTAAACATTTTGGGAAATCGAATTTTCATAAAAAAGAATTTAAGCTTTGAAAGTACAGCTAATAATTCTATTTCGTGAAAATAGGTCAGAAATTGATTCTATTTTAAATTCAAACAAAACTCATATAAAGGCGAGTTCTAAATTTAAAAATCAGAATTACTTGCTCAAATACATCTTACGCCTAGAATATAAATCGTAAAACTGATCATCCTTTAAACTATCTATAAAAAGAATACTTTCTCCAGTACTTTTCATTTCTGGACCTAGATTCTTATTAACATTAGGGAATTTATTAAATGAGAATACGGGTTGTTTAATAGCAAAGCCTTCCAATTGTGGATTAAAATTAAAATCCTTCACCTTCTTTTCCCCCAACATTACTTTGGTCGCGTAGTTCACATAAGGCTCCTTGTAAGCCTTCGCAATAAAAGGGACAGTTCTTGACGCTCGTGGATTCGCCTCAATGATATAGACCATATCATCTTTAATGGCAAATTGAATATTAATAAGGCCAACGGTATTCAGGGCTAGCGCTATCTTTTTAGTATGATCTTTAATCTGTTGCATTACAAACTCCCCTAAATTAAAAGGAGGCAAAGTGGCATTGGAATCGCCTGAATGTATCCCACAGGGTTCAATATGCTCCATGATACCAATAATATAAACATCTTTTCCATCACAGATGGCATCGGCTTCGGCCTCAATCGCACCATCTAAATAATGATCTAATAGTAGCTTGTTGTTCGGTATTTTGCGAAGTAAATCAACTACATGTTCCTCCAATTCTTCTTTGTTGATAACAATTTTCATTCCTTGTCCCCCTAAAACGTAGGAAGGTCTAACTAGTAATGGAAAGTCCAACGCATCGGCTATTTCCAAGGCTTCATCTGCCGTTTCGGCCACTCCAAATTGAGGAAAAGGGATATTATTGTCTTCCAATAAAGTAGAAAAATTACCTCTATCCTCTGCCAAATCCAAAGATTGGAAGCTTGTTCCAATTATCTTTATGCCATATTTATCTAGCTTTTCGGCTAGTTTCAATGCCGTTTGCCCACCCAACTGAACGATAACACCTTCTGGCTTCTCGTGACGAATAATATCGTAGATATGTTCCCAGAAAACGGGTTCAAAATATAACTTGTCCGCGATATCAAAATCGGTTGAAACGGTTTCGGGGTTACAATTGATCATGATGGTCTCATAACCACACTCGGCAGCTGCCAAAACGCCATGCACACAACAATAGTCAAATTCTATTCCCTGTCCAATACGATTTGGCCCTGAACCAAGGACAACAATCTTTTTCTTATCGGTAACAATACTGTCATTTTGAACAAATCTCTCTCCATTTGCTGTTTCGTATTCAGCCTCAAAAGTTGAATAATAGTAAGGTGTCATCGCTTTGAACTCCGCAGCACAAGTGTCTACCAATTTGTAAACCCTGTTGATGTTAAGTTCATCCCTTTTATTATAAACCTCGCTTTCATAACAATCCAACATATGGGCTATTTGCCTATCAGCAAATCCTTTTTGTTTGGCTTCGAGCAATAATTCCTTTGGAAGACTGGCAATGGTATATTGTGAAATTTCTTTTTCAAGATAATGCAGCTCTTCATACTGTTTTAAGAACCACATATCAATTTTTGTGATTTCGTGTATTCTACTTAACGGAATCCCCAACTGAACGGCATCATAAATGACAAAAACCCTATCCCAACTAGGAATCGTCAGCTTGTTTATTATTTGCTCATAATCCTTATATCCTTTTCCATCAGCGCCCAAGCCGTTCCTACTTATCTCCAAGGATTGGGTGGCTTTATGCAGGGCTTCCTGAAAGGAACGACCAATACCCATGACCTCTCCTACAGACTTCATCTGCAGTCCCAAGGTCCTATCAGAACCTTCAAACTTGTCAAAATTCCATCTAGGTATTTTCACAATCACATAATCCAATGTGGGCTCAAACAGGGCTGAAGTCGATTTTGTGATTTGGTTGCCCAATTCATCCAAATGATATCCAATGGCCAACTTTGAAGCAATTTTTGCAATGGGATATCCGGTTGCTTTTGATGCCAGTGCTGATGATCGGGATACCCTTGGGTTGATTTCTATCGCAATGATATCTTCCTTTTCATCAGGGCTTACGGCAAACTGAACATTACAGCCACCGGCAAAATCGCCAATGCTTCGCATCATTTTTATGGCCATGTCCCTCATCCTTTGGAATGTTCTGTCAGATAAGGTCATAGCCGGAGCCACGGTTATAGAATCACCAGTATGAATGCCCATGGGATCCATATTCTCAATAGTACAAATAATTACAACATTGTCATTCTTATCACGCAGCAGTTCCAATTCATATTCTTTCCACCCAATAAGGGCTTTATCTATCATCACTTCATGAATAGGTGAAATCTCCAATCCCCTACTCAACAATTCATCAAAATCCTCAGGTTGGTATACAATGGATGCCCCCGCGCCCCCTAGGGTATATGAAGCTCGTATAACCAGTGGGAAACCAAACTCCTGGGCAATTTCCTTACCTTTTAAAAATGATGTTGCTGTTGCTTGAGGTGCCATACCTATACCAATTTTAAGCATCAGCTCGCGAAACTTTTCACGGTCTTCTGTAATGTTTATGGCATCTATGTCCACGCCTATTATCTCTACATCAAAATCTTCCCAAATTCCTTTTTCATCAGCCTCAATACAAAGGTTCAATGCTGTTTGCCCTCCCATCGTGGGTAAAACCGCATCTATTTGGGGGTGTTCCTTTAAAATTTCTAGAATAGATTTTGTCGTCAAGGGTTTCAGGTAAATATGATCGGCCATTTTAGGGTCGGTCATGATGGTCGCCGGGTTACTATTAATCAACACGGTCTCTATACCATCTTCGTGTAAACTACGAAGTGCTTGTGAACCAGAGTAATCGAACTCACACGCTTGCCCAATAACTATTGGTCCTGACCCAATGATCAATACTGACTTTAAATCTTTTCTTTTTGGCATTCTCTTGGATATTTAAATACTACTTTTTAAGCAAAAAAAAGGTGTTACTTTCAAAAAGTAACACCTCAATATTTTATAAAAATTCAATCATTATTTTTTATGTCTCGGCTCAGAGGATACAGATATTTTCTTTCTTCCCTTAGCTCTTCTTCTAGAAAGAACTTTTCTACCATTTACGGTTGCCATGCGCTCTCTAAAGCCATGCTTATTCTTTCTTTTTCTTTTTGATGGCTGATATGTTCTCTTTTGACCTGGCATTTTTGAATCCTTTTTCGTTTTTTATATTGTTGAGCAGAACGACCTGCAAAACTGGGCGCAAATATACAAAGAGTTTTTGCTTTGACAAACCTATTTAAAAAAATATTTTTTAGTAATGGCCTGCCCACCAACAGTTAGGTTTTTATTACTTTTGCAATCCTATAACCAACGAGTATAAAAGCAAATGAAACTCCTAGTACCCCTATTACTATATGTGTTAACAACAAGTGTTGTAAGTGCGCATACGTCTTTAGGATACAACCTTAAAATAGGTGGTGTTTTTACCTTTAGGCAGAATTCAGGTCAGGTAATCACCCAGGATTTGGAGGGTGACAGTCATAAAATAACCAATAACATCAATGGAGTCTTAAACTTTGAAGTGGTAGGTAAGCAAGAAGAAAATTATGAAATTGAGCCAATGTTCAAGAATTTGAACCTTAAAATGGCCTCTAGCATACAAAGTGAACTGATGAAAAAGTCGCTGGAAAAGGAATTTGGATCTAAAGCACTGTCCGAAAGTTATGAGCAAATGATATTCATCTACCCAACAAGTGAGGTGAATATTGGTGACACTTGTGAAAATGAATATACCCGCAAGTTCGATGTTAAAAATACATGGACATTGAACAAGCTTTCAGAAACCATTACCACAATAAAAGGAACTGGTGAAGTTGAGATAGATATCACAGCGCCGAACAACGCCATGAAATTAACTGGTTCTCAAACCACTGAAGTAAGTGCTGATATTGTTTCCGGACGTATTCTTACTATGAAAGTAGAAGGAATATCCTCCGGCACATCTACCTTGGTTCAGTTGGGCAAACAAGAAATACCAACAACGATTAAGTCAACAATTACCTACGAATTAATACAATAACAATATGTTCAACAAGAATATTAAACTAGTAATAACAGGGCTGATAATCGCCTATGCCATATATCAAATGATAGAAGGTTACATTGGAAATGGTGTTTTTCTGATTCTATTTTCACTGATTTTCGTTTTTCTATACTTTAGAAATGAAATGATTCTTCTTGCCTTTCTTAGAATGCGAAAACAAGATATGGAAGGCACCCAAAAGTGGTTAGACAAAATTAAGAATCCGGAAGGCGCACTTATAAAAAAGCAACAGGGATATTACAATTACCTACATGGAATACTACATTCACAAAAGAACTTGACCAAAGCAGAAAAATTCTTTAGAAAAGCCTTGAAATTAGGACTTACCATGGACTATGATGTAGCCATGGCAAAATTAAGCCTAGCGGGTATCGCCATGCAAAAACGTCGTAAACGGGAAGCTACCACTTTATTGAACGAAGCCAAGAAATTGGATAAAAATAATATGCTTACGGATCAAATAAAGATGATGCAACAGCAAATGAAGAAAATTTAAGTTCTTATTTTCTCATTTTATAATACCCCTTATTCGGAATCTCGATGGTGTATTTCTTTCTGGAACTATTATTCAAATGAGGTTCCCGTAACCAAGGATTGTGTCGCTTTAAGATTTTGTAATTTATTTCGTACTGCCCTGAGAAGTCTGCGAAACTTGATATTGGTTCATCTACCTCAACGCTAAAGGTAGGTACGGCATTATACATATCATCTTTATTTATATCAAAACCATATTTATCTGGATTTGAAAGGATTTCCTTAATGGCCATTATGCGAAATACATACCTGCCAGTTTCTTGTCCGAGCAACAAATCATAATAATCATTGACTTTTTGAATGCCCATGAATTTGTTAATAGCCCCAGGACCTGCATTGTACGCAGCAGCGGTCATGGTCCAACTACCAAATTTCTTTTTCCACCTATTCAAATACTCACAGGCTACCTGCGTCGACTTTTCGAGGTGATAACGCTCGTCGACATTGGCATTGACCTCTAAACCATATTCTCTTGCAGTAGGCTTCATTATCTGCCAGAAACCTGTTGCTCCTGCATGGGAAACCACGTTTTGAAGACCGCTTTCAGCAACAGCCAAATATTTAAAATCGTCAGGTATCCCATTTCTGGCCAAAATAGGTTCTATAATAGGAAAGTATTTATTGGCTCTCTTCATTAAAAGAAGGGCATTAGACTGCCAATAGGTATTTACCAAAAATTCCCTATCGACCCGCTCCAAGATTTCTGGGTCGTCTTGCGGAACCACTTCGTCTGCGAAATTCAAATCCTCAGGGATATCTATGGCCGAAATCCTATAGGTTTCGGAAACATTCGCATCTATATCATTTTCAGCTACATCTTGAACGTTCAAGGCTGTACCGGCGATATCATTTTGCACTGCAAAAATCAAAGTTGTAATTACAAAAAACACGCCCAAAAGCATTAAAACATTCTTTAAAATCTTCATAAATTTTGGTTTGTTTAATATTCAAAGGTATTAATACAACTCACTTATTCCAAAATAATTGTGGGTAAGTGCTCGTTAAACCATCTAACCCTATGTATAATCATTGTATGCGTTCCGTTCTTTACGGGGATACAGTCTTTGATATGGCTAATTGGAAATACAGCGTCTTTATCGCCATGTATATGAACCAAATTAGGCAATCGTATAGACTGTTTCCAGTTCACTATCTGGTCAATTGACCAGTCTATATAATATTTATCCCTAATTGAAAGGTATTGTTCATAAAGTTCCAAGCGTTTGGCCACACTTTCCCCAAAGGCATATTTGGCGAGTAATTCAACATTATTGACCAGTCCTGTAGGCAAAAGCTTGTGTATTTTAGTGTATTTGGCAAAAATCATACGTTTAGGGAGTTCTGATGTATGTTTGACGCTTGAAATCACAATAACTTTTTTAATCGGGATTATCTTGGCCATCTCCTGAACCAGCATCCCCCCAAAGGAAACACCCACCAAAACCGGGTTTTTATGGACGATATTCTTTGTCATTTTCTCAGCATAAGCGGCTATAGACATATTTATATCAGGTACAAACCATTCTAGCATGAATAACTCGAAATCTGCTTCAGGCAGCCTAATATTATCGAAAATGGATGAATTCGCGGCCATGCCAGGCATAAAGTAAACGGCTGTTTTTTCCTTTTGCATATCTATTAACGTTGCGGATTTCTTAGGAAACTCCCTTTTTTTTTATTACTTTTGTAATCTGTTTTGAAATGACCCCATCATTTTTTTATGACCAAGTAAAAATATAAAATTGCGATAAAAGAACGTCGTGATTTTTTTGTCTAGACCAATTTAAAATCAAACTATATGAATGAAATAGAAATCAAAGACAATAGTTTCTTGCGCCAATTTGAAACTAGGGTCGATGGTCATTTAGCCAAAATCGAGTATTCCTCTCAAGAACGTAAGGTTTTTTTAACTAAGCTAGTAGTGCCCGAGGAAATTACCCAAGATGGCTTTAAAGAAGATTTTATAAAATCGGTATTGCATCATATTCAAGAACAAAATCTAAGGGTAGTACCAACAAGCCCTCAAATTGCTGGGTTTTTAAGAAAAAATAGACAATATAAAGAAATGCTTCCGGTTGGTATTCGCATCTAATCGGATAAGGTAACCCAAATAAAATCCTGTGAAATACACAGGATTTTTTTATGCGGTTATTTTACTTTCAACAAATTCAAATCGCACTAGTCCATCAACATCGATCTCAGTAAGCTTTACTTGATGTAAGGTATTGACCAATTCTGGATTCCAAGGGTGCTTTATTTTTACATAATTCTCAGTAAATCCATGGATATATCCGTCCTTGTTTTCTCCTTCAAATAAAACCATTCTAGTGCTATCTAATTGCCTTTCATAGAATGCTCTACGTTTTTTGACCGATAGACCCCTTAACATCTTACTTCTTTTATTCCTGACATTTTGTGGTACCACATCGTTCATTGATGCAGCTGGTGTGTTATTCCTTTCAGAGTATGTAAATACGTGTAAATAGGAAATATCAAGTTCATTTAAAAAATGGTAGGTTTCCATAAAATGTGCATCGCTTTCACCAGGAAAACCAACAATGACATCAACGCCTATACAGGCATGTGGCATTTCCTTTTTGATCTTACTCACTCTATCCACATATAGGTCGCTCTTGTAACGACGTCGCATTTGTCCTAGAATTTCATCACTGCCACTTTGTAGTGGAATATGAAAATGGGGCACAAACGAGTCACTATTGGATACAAATTCTATGGTCTCGTTCTTTAAAAGATTAGGCTCTATTGAAGAAATGCGTAGTCGATGAATACCTTCTACCCTGTCCAAAGCCTTAACCAAATCTAAAAAAGTATGCTCGTGTTTTTTATAGCCAAACTCCCCTCTACCAAAATCTCCAATATTGACTCCAGTCAATACAATTTCCTTGATACCTTTTTCAGAAATTTCCTTGGCATTGTTCAAAACATTCTCCAATGTATCGCTTCGTGATATACCACGAGCCAAAGGAATTGTGCAAAAAGTACATTTATAATCGCAGCCGTCTTGAACTTTTAAAAAAGCTCGGGTTCGGTCACCAATCGCATAGCTACCCACATAGAAATCAGCCTCTTCAATTTCACACGAATGCACTTCACCGAAATCATTTTTGGTAAGATCATTTACATAATCGGCTATTTTAAACTTTTCTGTGGCGCCCAAAACCAAATCCACTCCATTGACATCGGCAAGTTCCTCTGGCTTTAATTGGGCATAACATCCAATAGCGGCAATAAAAGCTTTTGAGTTTATCTTTAGTGCTTGTTTTACAATTGATTTGAACCGTTTATCTGCATTTTCAGTAACCGAACACGTATTGATCACATACATATCTGCATGTTCCGCGAAGTCGACGCGCTCATAACCATCACTCTGAAACCCTCTGGCTATTGTAGAAGTTTCAGAAAAATTAAGTTTACAGCCTAATGTGTAGAACGCTACTTTTTTCATGTATACGAATCAAAAATTGGGATTGCAAATATACCAAGATAAGTTGGAAGTCGAACGTTAGAGTGCTACGCTATTGGATGTATGAACCGAGACAATAGTTATGTTAGTGGTACATTGACATTTTCTGTCATTTCAAAAAAGGTCAAACGAGGTGAAGAAGTATCATAAAGTGTATACCAAGCATGATAGTTTTTTGGAATTTGATGCTTGTAATTTGCGATTTACCCTAGTAGTGCCTCCACTTTTGTGTTAATTCAAAAACATGGGTGAGAATCTTTGCATCTTGCTCATTAAACTCGACCCCTCTACGCGCCATCATTACCTTGGCGGCCTCAAAAGCTTTTTTTGGAAGATAGGTAGAGAACCCGGAAGCTCCTCCCCAACTAAAACTAGGAACAAAATTTCTTGGAAAACCAGGGACATAAATATTGCAGTTGACTCCTATAACGGTACCCGTATTCAACATGGTATTAATGGCAGTCTTGCTATGATCCCCCATCATAAGGCCACAAAATTGGAGCCCGGTCTGCTCAAATTTCTCTGTATCATAATTCCATAATCGAACCTTGGCAAAATTATTTTTTAGGTTAGAATTATTGGAGTCAGCTCCAATATTGCACCATTCCCCCAAAACAGCATTGCCCAAGTAACCTTCATGTCCTTTACTGGAATATCCAAAAATAACGGTATTGCTTATTTCTCCACAAACCTTTCCGAATGGCCCAACCGTGGTGGCACCATACATCTTACCGCCCATTTTAACAACCGCATTATTACACAAGGCAAAAGCACCACGAATAAGACTACCTTCCCAAACCTCAGAGTCCTTGCCTAAATAGATAGGCCCTTCATTGGCATTCAAAATACTGTACTCAACCGTTGCCCCTTCTTCAAGGAAGATATTTTCGGGATTGATTAAACTGTTGGTAGATGAAATAGGTGCGCTTTTTCTTCCATCGGTCAACAAATCAAAATCTGCCTGTAATGCTTCCCCGTTTTTAGAAAAAATATCCCAAGTATTCACAATTCTCAATACCTCACCTTTAAAATCAGTGCATTTATACGTAGAAAAATCTACATCTTGGGATTCTTTTGCATAGAAAGCGATTATTTCCCCACCCTGAAAAATGGCCTCGTTTTCTTTTAACCCCTCGACCAATTGGGCCAACTCCATATTGGGTAAAAAAGAGGAATTGATCAAAATATTTTCGTCCATCTCTACCATGGGATACCTTTCAGAAAGATAATCCTCCGTAACGGTAGTGGTAGTGGTATTCAAGAACTTCTCCCACTTTTCCCGAATGGTGAGAATACCAATCCTAATGTCGGCCACAGGTCGGGTAAAGGTAAAGGGTAGTAGAGAATCCCTAACTGTACCGTCAAACAGAATATAGTTCATAGGTAGTGGTTTATAAACAAATATAAAAAACAACGCCCCCGATAATAACTATCGAGGGCGCAAGTTTATTGTGGAAAATTATTGTTTTCCTATTTCTCTTCTTCCTTTTTCACTGGTTTTTGGAATTTTTTATATTTGTTTTTGAACTTATCAATTCTACCCGCAGTATCCAAAAATTTAGATTTTCCTGTATAGAATGGATGCGACGTTCTGGAAATTTCTAATTTCACTAACGGATATTCCACACCATCCACGTCTAAGGTCTCTTTTGTATTAGCTGTAGATTTGGTTAAAAATACCTCTTCGTTGGACATATCCTTGAATGCCACTAATCTATAATTCTCTGGGTGAATACCTTTTCTCATCGTAAAAACTTTATACCATCTATTTTTAGAGCTGCAAATTTACGTTTTTTTCGTAAAATGACAATTTAATTCAAAAAAAAATGAAAAAGAAAAATTTGTGTCCTAAATTGTAACGATTTTAACATACGACTAACTAACATACTAAACCTCTTAAATAATCAAAAATGGAAGACAATCAACCAAAAACTGGAAAATTTGCATTGAACTATGGTATAATCCTAGGAGCCGTAAGTATTGCATTTGGTGTAATGCTTTATTCAATGGATATGCATTATGAGCAAGGCTGGACTGTTAGGGTCATTAGTATTGCATTAACGATAGCCGTAATCATTTGGGCAACAAGTGAGTTTAAAAAGGCTAATTCAGGTTTGTTAAGTCTATCAGATGCTTTAAAACTGGGTACAGGGATTGGTCTTATTAGTGCAATCCTTTCGCTATTGTATTATGCAATTCTAACCAATGTCATTGAACCTGGTTTCATGGATAAAGTATTCGATATTGCAAAAGTCGAAGCTTTTGCAAATAACCCGAAATTAACCGATGAGCAATGGGCTAAAGGCGTTGAAATTCAAAAGAACTTTGCTTGGGTGGCCTATCCCGTCGGGATAATAATCAGTATTATTATGGGGCTTATAATTGGGCTTGTTACAGGGCTAATAATGAAAAAGGAAAAAGCCGCCTACTAACTACAAAAAACAGTAC
>JAGLKG010000265.1 GCA_023141835.1 Maribacter sp.
CCATATGTGATGAGATCACCGAACAGATTTCAATTGAACTTTGCAATTATTATTTAAAAGAATTTGGTGCAATAATGCACCATAATGTAGACAAGGCCCTTTTAATTGGAGGACAATCCGAACCGGCCTATAACGGCGGAAAAGTAATAAAACCCATTTCACTGATCATAGCGGGCAGAGCTACTTCCCTAATAAAGGGGAAAAAAATTCCAATTGAAGAAATTACTGTTGAAACCGCAAAAAAATGGATACGAAAAAATATCAGGCATCTTGATGTTTCAAAACATGTTCAAATTACCTCCAAAATACGTTCGGGAAGCGATGATCTGGTTGAGCTATTCAACCGTTTTGGAAAAGGTGAAATTCCGCTCGCCAATGACACATCATTTGGTGCAGGTTTCTATCCTACTACCACTATGGAAGATAATATCATTAGCATTGAGAAATTATTAAATGCTCCATCCACAAAAAATAAATTTCCTTTTATTGGAGAAGATATTAAGGTGATGGGCATTAAAGAGCATTCAAGAAATTATTTTACTATCGCAGTGGCCATGATAGATAACTATATTTCTGATTTGGGTGATTACATCGCAAAAATTGAAAGCGTAAAAGAATTTGTGACCAGCAATTTAAATTTATCCGGTTCCACTATTTATATCAATACAGCCGATGACTACCAGCGTGAAAGTATTTATCTTACCGTGACTGGTACAAGCGCTGAAAATGGTGATGATGGACAGGTAGGCAGGGGAAATCGAATCAACGGATTAATTACGCCCTATCATCCTATGAGTTTGGAAGCAACTTCCGGTAAAAACCCGGTAAATCATACCGGTAAAATATACAATTACCTTGCAATGGACCTGGGCCGTGCGGTTGTTGAAAATAATTTTGCCGATTATGCCCGTGTCTTTATCGTATCTCAAATTGGCAAACCAATAAATGAGCCGCAGATCTTACATTTTCAACTGAAAAACAGGAAAGTTGATAAAAATGCAATTGAAAATTTAGCCAAAGAAAAGCTCAACGACCTTTCTGATTACTGGAGACGAATAATATATCAATAGGAATTACCTATAAAGGACGATTCAATGAAAAATGATTGTACCATTTTTTTACAATGGGCGCTTCCCCAAATGAAGATGCGATGGGCAGGTTTTAAAAAAGTCCGTAAGCAGGTTTGTAAACGAATCAGGCGACGCATGAAAATATTGGATCTGCAAAACTTCGGGGAATACCGCAGTTGGCTAACAACCCACCATTCTGAATGGAACGAACTGGACGAAATGTGTAGAATTACTATTTCCAGGTTTTACCGGGATTGGGCGGTTTTCGATTTTTTGAAGGATGAAATATTACCTCGATTGGCCCAGCGAGCAACATTGGAAAAACGTCCGATTCGATGTTGGTCGGCTGGTTGTGCATCTGGTGAAGAACCTTATACCCTTTCATTGATCTGGTATTTTATTTTTAAAGAAAATTTTCCTGAGTTGGATTTTCAGATTATTGCAACGGATGTGGATGCGCAATTACTGGATCGGGCGAAAACGGGTTGTTACACATCGGGTAGCTTAAAAGGATTACCTGGGGCATGGTTGGACAAAGCCTTTTCTATAAAGGAAAATTCTTATTGTATTCATGCTCGCTTTGGCGAAAATATTGAATGGCTTCAACAGGATATTCGGACATCTTTCCCTACAGGAATGTTTGACCTTTTGCTCTGCCGAAATCTGGTTGCTACCTACTTTGAACCTGCTCTCCAAATAGCCATTTACAATAAGATGAAATCTATTTTAAGACCTGGAGG
>JAGLKG010000266.1 GCA_023141835.1 Maribacter sp.
CATTACTTCGAACCAAGGTCCTCACGACCATTTTCATGATTTTTGCTTTTTTTCCAATTTCCGCTCAAATACTTGTTGACGCACCCCAACCTGCAGACAATCCCAACTTAGCCGGTAATTCTCCATGGACTGCCATATGCGCAGGGGTAGGAGGTTTTAATCAATATTATGCCAAAATAAGCTGGGCCGGCAACGCCAATAGCTCCAATGAATTCATTCTAGAATTGTCTAATATCACCGGAGATTTTACCAATGCTACAGAACTGGTCAAGGTTGGTGATCAAAACGGCAACAGCTCTAAAGAGTTTGATGTTGAATTTTCAATTCCTACAGATACAAGGGGGCAAGGGTATAAAATGAGGGTTCGTTCTACCGACCCTGCAAATACAAGCGCAGAGTCCGCGGCTTACAATATGTACTATATGGATGTGACCAACAATATCAATATTAGTGATGACGGAAGTGGGGTGCCTCCGGGAACCATCTGTGCAACAGGACCAATTACTTTAGGGGTTGATAATGTTACCAATCCCGAAACCTACCAATATATCTGGTTTCTGAGCGGCTCACCAATAAGTGGCGAAACAGGTCACACGTTGAACGTTACTTCTTCAGGAATGTATTTCGCCTTAATAGATTATGGCCCTATTTGCTCTGGCTCAGCCAACACAGACTCCAATATTGTCGATGTAACCATCGGTGGTGGTGGCGAGGGAATTTTTATTACACCACCGACCAAAACTGTGTTGTGTGTAGGTGAATCCGAGACCTTAAGTATTAATAGAACCGATCCCTCTTGGAATTTTAGATGGTTCAAAAATGATATTGAAATAGCTTCAGCCACCTCATCTACATATACCGTAGACGCAAATACCGTTGGTTTTGAAGGCGACTATCAAGTAGAAATTTCATCCAGTTCAATCTGCAATGAAAGGTCAGCACCCATTACAATGAATAATGCCGATAGTTTTACCGTTACACGTGATAATGCCGATAATTTAGTCGTATTGCCTTCTCAAACCAAAACCGTTAGTGTAAGCACTACAGCAGTTTCACCAATGTATAAATGGTTTAGAAATGGAGCTGAAATTACCGGGGAAACAGCCAATTCAATCAATGTTACACAGGCCGGAACATACTATGCAGAAATTACACAAGGTGGCGGAACCTGTCCAGGGACAATTAAAACCTCAGAAAATACAGCGGTTGTTACACCAGCATCTTTTGAAATTATTGCCGATTATACTTCTACCTATACAGCTTGTGTATCAACCAATATCGTATTACAAGTACGGACCATAAATGCTGTAATGTCCGATTTGAGTAAAATAGATGTTACAGCGGATATCTCCTCAAGCTTTTCCTATCAATGGAAAAGAAATGGCGTTGATGTGCCGGGCTCGGTAAATAATTCCCTTAGCCTAACGGACATTTCTGAAAATGGAGACTTTTCCCTTGAAGGAAGTGTAACCACCTATAATACCATTTCAAACGTATTGCCAGTTCAATTGTTGACTTCAGAAACCTTAACCATCTCAAGTACAAGTATGGTCTACTGTAGTGGTTCAGATATTGTAACCCTAAGTACTTCCATGAATCTATCAGGAGAAACTTATGAATGGCAAAGAGAAGGTATATCAGTCAACACTACAAATAATGCCCTAGACATAAACCAGACCGGGACATACCGATTGGTCTTAGACAGAAATGGGTGCTCATTAGCGTCCAACGAAATACAAATTAGTCCTCTCGATGCATCTCAAATAACACTGGATTCTGAAAGTGATGTTGTATTTCCAGAAGGTACATCAAGAACTGTAACCGCACGCGGAGGTACCACCTATCGTTGGTATGATGCCAATAATACTGAACTAAGCTCCACCGATTCCGTAAACTTTACGGCAGAAGGGACCTATACCTTAATTGCCAGTATTGACAATTGCGAAATTGTTAAACAGATAAATGTTTCTTATTTGGATACGTTTAAAGTACCCAATGTTATTACCGTCAATGGCGACGGAATCAATGATCAATGGGTACTTCCAAATTCATATTCCAACAAACCAGATGTCAATGTCATTATTTACAATGAAAAAGGCGAAGAGGTGTTGAATGAATTAGATTATAAAAATACGTGGCCACAATCTTCAATGGCATTTCCAAAACAGAATATGGTGTTCTTTTATAGAATAAGGAACACTCAGGAAGTATTGAAGCAAGGGACCATAACCGTAATTCGATAAGTTATTGCAATGACCAAAAAACCAATCATACTTACACTATTATTCCTCTTTGCCTTAACCAAAACTGCGGCACAGGAAGATAGCCCTTTTGTCCCTTATGATGTACCATCCCAGAACCTGTTGAAATATAACAGGTTCCTAATAAATCCCACATTTTCAACGGTTCGTGAGGATGTTTCATATATAAACCTTTTACACCGAAACCAATCGGTACAATTTGATGATAACAACCAACATTATTTTCTAAGTTATAGCGGTAGAATAAGCGATAGAACGGGTCTTGGTCTTAGCCTTTATCAACAACGTGAAGGTACCGTAACCAATTTTGGGGTTTTGGCCAATTACGCCTATGGCGTTAAATTAAGTGATAAAAGTAATTTCACCTTTGGCGCCAACCTGTCTTATTATAATAGTGGTTTTGATCAAAGCCGTGTTCTAACTGTTGAGGAAGATCCATTTTTAGCAGGTCTCCAGGATAGCAACCTATTGTCATTTCAGCCCGGTTTTAATGTTTCTTATGGTAAGTTCGATTTTGGTGTATTTGCCGAAAACCTCTTTGACTACAATATTAAGACAAGTGAATCTATTACAGAATTTAAGGACAAAACCTTTTCTGGCCACCTACAATATACTCATGAATTTGAGAATGCGACAGGCATACTTGAACAAGGTAGGTTAATGCCCTTGGCGCGTGCGCGAAAAGTAGGGGAGGATGATATAGTTTTGGGCGGAAGTCTAATCTTGGACTTGCCAAAATTAGGTTGGTTGCAAGGAGGTTACGACAGCTTCTATGGTGCATCAGCAGGTGTTGGTTTTAATCTTAACCAAAGGCTTTCATTAGGGTACACCATGGAAAAAGGATTATCCAACAACTTCGATAATTTTGGGGTTACCCATGAAATTTCCTTTGCCTACTCATTCACTCCGAACTTAACAGAAGACCGGGTCTATTTTGAAGATGACACAAACGATTTGGTGGAAACTGATGAATTATCCAAAGACACATTTGTAGTCAATGATGACGAATTGGCAACACTTCAAAAGAAGCTCGCCGAAAACGACGCCATTATCGAAGAGCTGATGTTTCGCCAGGATTCCTTGGAAGCCAATCGAAAAAAAGATTTAGAGCGACGTTTTGAAATGGTCATGAGAATGGTGCGTAATGAAACCAACGGTAACCGTCCTGACTTGGAAAAAAAGGCAGAGCAATTGTTTTTAGGTGATGATTCGAAAATCTCAATAGCCGATGTTAATCCAAATAATGATGGAAGACTGAAAAGTCAAACCAACAAAAATACCGAACAGTCCAAAGCCACTTTGCCCGATGCCGAAACTCAAGTGGCTTCAACAAAACAGCAAAAAATAAACAGAATTCCAGTTGATAAACCCCTTTTTACAAAGACTAGGCCTTCTAAAAAGGATAAGGATGCCGTAGTCGCAGCAAACACTACTGACAACAACAGACCATTATCAACTAAGGATAACATTGATAACACAACCAATGTTCATCAATCCAAACAAGACAAAATAAAACGCAGAAAGTTTAAGGATTTAAATGGTGTTCAAGATGGGTACTACGTTGTAGCCAATGTATACAAAGGGGGTCAATATCTACATAAATTTATAGATGACCTTGAACAAAAAGGTATTTCAGCAGATTATATAGACAATGCACATAACGGACTTAAATATGTGTATTTAAATCGGTACGATACTTGGCAAGAGGCCGTAGATGCACATCAAAGCAATCTAAACGGAACCTATGACGGTGAATTGTGGATTATGAACGTGGACAACCGTTACACCAACGAGGCCTACGTGGAAAATGTCAACAAAATAAAAGAAAAATCCGCCAAATATAATACCAGCGTTTTACAACAAAACATCATTGTAAAAGACAAGGTCACAGCCAATAATCCAGAACCAAGAACGCAAAAAATAAATGGTGTCAATGAAGGGTATTACATTATAGCAAATGTATTTGCAAATCCCAACAATGCCAACCGTTTTGTTAAGCTCCTAAACTCATACGGACTCAGCGCAAGCTATTTCATAAATCCTGAAAACAATTGGAGATATGTCTACTTAAAGCGCCACCAGTCCTGGAACAATGCCCTCATCTCTTACTATACAAAACTAAATGACTCGTATGACGATAAAATGTGGATCATGCGCGTTACACCAAATCAAATGGCATGATGCAGAGAAATATTATTAAAAACCTATTTATTGCCTGTATTTTTCTAGTTACATATGCAGGTTTTTCGCAAGAATACAACACTTTTGATGTTCGTTACCAAAACAACATTAAAGGTGATATGACCTTTATTGCCAATAATATTGTGAATAGGGATGGGGGAACTTCTTCCACGGAACCGGAAGATTCCTATGATGCCACCGGGAGCTCTTCAACCTATAATGATTGGCTAAACCAGCAATATATAGATATAGACTCGGATGCTACAACCTTTAGCTCGAGTTCGGCCAACTTCGCGTTTCCACAGGCCAGCTGTAACCTAATTCGGTACGCTGGGTTGTATTGGTCAGCTACCTACCCTAGTGAGCAAGCCGGTCAATCTATAGGAACAGGAAGACAAACAGATTTCAACCAGGTAAAATTAATGGTTCCCGGAGGAGCCTATGTTGATGTTACGGCAGACGAGGTCCTTTTTGATGGATTTACAAGTGCAGACAATTCCGTGAGGCAAAATAGTCCGTATGCATGTTACGCAGATGTTACTGCATTAATAACCCCCTTGGCCAATCCTACCGGAACGTATACGGTTGCGAACATTAGATCAGTAGTTGGGTCACTCTCCCCTGGAGGTGGTGCTGCTGGTGGTTGGACATTGGTAGTGGTTTATGAAAACCCAACACTCAGTGGTAAATTAATTACCACTTTTGATGGTTTTGCCAGGGTCAGAAGTGCCAACCCAACCGTTGATATTAATTATTCCGGATTTAACACAATCCCTGTAGGTCCCGTACGTGCCAATATAGGCGCAGCAGCCTTGGAAGGTGACAATAGAATCACCGGAGATCAAATGCGTATTAGAGCTGCCAGTAATGGTTCGTTTACAACCATCAGCAACGCTGTCAATCCATCAAACAATTTCTTTAACAGTAACATAACCCTTGATGGGGCAATAACCACCAACAGAACCCCAAACAGTATCAACACTTTGGGATATGATACGGATATTTTTTTACTGAACAACCCTTCAAACTCTGTAATTCCAAATGCCGAGACTGCAGCTACCTTTAGATTTACTTCTAGCGGTGACCAATACTACCCCTTCTTCAACTCATTTAATGTAGAAATTATCGAGCCCAACATTGTTTTGGAGAAAAAAGTGGAAGATATTGCCGGAAACGACATTACTGGGCTAGGGGTAAATCTTGGTCAATTATTGGACTATGTTCTGTCCTTTCAAAATATTGGAAACGATGATGGTGATAATTATACGATTCGCGATGTTTTACCTATCAATGTAACCCTTGACGAAGCCAATTTTGTCCTTCCCGCAGGCGTTACGTACACATATGACGCGCTAACAAGAACGGTAGTATTTAGCGTTCCGAACAATTTAATAGAGGAAAATGACCCCGTGTATTCCATTCGAATGCGGGTGAAAGTGGCCGAAAACTGTTTTGATTTTATAGATGCTTGTACCGATCTGATTGAAAATTTGGCCTATTCAACATACCAAGGAGTAATCAACGATAACCAAATATCAGACGACCCTAGTGTATCCGACTTTGATACTTGCGGATTTATAACACCTGGGGCCACAAACTTTTTGCTAGACGATCTATCGGATTGTGATTTCACCCGTACCGTTCAATTGTGTGGTGATGATGTGCTCTTGGATGCAGGCGACAATTTTGATGATTACATATGGTATAAAGATGAAAATGGAGATAACCTTATAGATGCCGGGGACACCGTACTTAATGATGGTGATCCGGACAACGATCTCAGCACTCTTTTGGTTAACGATATCGGCACCTATATCGTGGACAAAATAGTGGCAGATCCTTGTAAAGGATTTCAGGAAATAATTATCGTAGAGCGTTTTGGTGATAATACCGTCAATCCAATTATTGATTTCTATAACACTGTAAACGGAGACGCAGACCCTACAAACGATATACAAGGTGAAATCGTAAGCTGTAGTATTGATGGAGATTTGCTGCCCAAGATTTTCCTTTGTGGAATTAACGATTCAGAGCTCTTACAAGTAAATATAGTCGATGCCCAAAGTATCGTTTGGGAGCAATTGGACGAAGCTAGTTGTGCCTCTTCGGGCGATGATTGTGCCAATAAAAATTTGACCTGTACCTGGAACCAGGTAACCACTGGCAACACCTATGATGTCAATGCTCCAGGTAAATATAGATTGGTAGTTACCTACCAAAATGGTTGTTTTAACCGATTCTACTTCAACGTATTCCA
>JAGLKG010000267.1 GCA_023141835.1 Maribacter sp.
CTTCACTCCGTTCTGTAAATCGGCCGTTTTAAGGGATTGAATATTTTGAAAAGAAATTTAATGGTATATTAGAGATATTGGCAGATTACGGTTAAAGGATATACCCATTTATCTTTCCATTTGGGTGGCTAAAGGACATATGTTCTTTGGCCAATTGTTGTAGACACATTTAAAATACTCAAAATGAATGAAGAAATAAAATCAGATTACTGCATCGTTGGAGGAGGTATTGCCGGAATTTTGTTGGCAAGCAAATTGGCATCCTCTGGTAAAAAGGTTTTAATGGTCGATCAAGGGCCTCGATTTTCTGAAGAAGATCGGGCTAGCATGTTGTTAAAAAGTAAGGAAGATTTAAATGATTTTGCCGATTATAATGACAATGTACATCCATCAGTTGTAACTCCGCTTAGCTCTGCTAGTCCTGAAGGTCAGGTTGTGGAATGGACTAACTACAGGTTATTTGGAATAGGTGGTACTGCGCTTCATTTTGAAGGTATCATGATGCGTCCCACTATAGAAGATATGAGTGTAAAAACATTGTACGGTTACGGTCGTGACTGGCCAATTACGTATTCCGAATTGGAACCTTGGCTTTTAAAGGCCGAATATGAAATTGGAGTTTCAGGAAACGATGACAATCCTTATGCTTCATCAAGATCAAAATCTTTTCCCATGCCGGGTCATGTGTTCTCTTATTTTGATAGTGAAATTTTTGCACCAGCATTGAAAAAAATCGGGATTACTGGGCACTCTTGCCCAAGAGCTGTAAATTCTATTCCTTATAAAGGTCGATCAGGGTGTTTAGCATGTCGGGCGTGCAAATTTTGTCCGTCTGGTGCACGATATTCTCCAGATCGGGTACACGTTCCTATTTTAGAAAAACACGATAATGTAACAATTTTGGATAATTTGAGTGTTCGCAAACTGGAGACAAATTCAAAGGGAGATAAAATAGTTGCTGCACACGCAATACGAATTCAAGATGAATCCCCAGTTACCATTCTTGCACAGAATTTTATTGTGGCCATGGGTGGAGTAGAAACCCCTCGACTATTAATGCTATCTGCTAACAATGGCGCTCATAATGCAGGTCTTGGAAACATGGGAGGACAACTGGGTCTTGGATTCAATGATCATGATAATCTATATATCACTTTCGATACTGGTAAGCCAGTTGGAAGCCGATTGGGTTATGAGACCATGGTTTCAGATCATTTTCGTAGCCTAAACAACAGAGCTGAACAACCCACTTTTACGATTTATGCTTCACCTGCTATGGATTGGTTTCCTGTGGGGAATGAAGCTACTCTGTGGTCATCGGAAGCTGGTAAGCTTTCTTTTGAGAATCTCAAAAATAGTTTACCAAATATGGCTACTCTTTCAATTATGACTGAATCGGAAGGTAAGGGAATATTAGAACTTGATAAAGAAAAAATAGATGCCTTTGGAGATCCAGTCGCAAAAGTTACTATGAAACTTACAGATTGGGATAGTAGAGCTTATACAAAGTTGGTAGAATTGACTCCTCAATTAGCCGCAGCAATGAAGGTAAAAAGGGTTTCTGAAGTAAGTCCACCAGGTTTTGGTTTTGGCTATCACCCATCGGGGGCAACTGCAATGGCCAGAAATCCGGATGAAGGGATTTGTGATGAAAACCTAAAGGTGTTTGGGTTAAAAAACCTACACTTAATTAGTAATTCAGTATTTCCACATATGGGAGCAAATCCACCTACTTTAACAATAGCCGCTATAGCTTTGAGGTTGGCCGCTCATTTTGAAGGAAAAAAATAATACAATTATGGAAAAAATAACACGACGTCGATTTACAATCCAAAGTTCTAGATTACTTGCATTTATCCCTTTGGCAACTATTATGGGTTGTATTACGGATACCGATTCAAAACTAAGCCCTGAAGATGCATTAAAAAAGCTTATTTATATTATTGGTCCATGGGCTCTAGTGGATCAATTAATTGCTGAAGATTTTGCCAAACGGTTCCTTAAAACAAATCATACTAATCAATATTTACCAAATTCGGTTAAATTGATTCAAAGTCTCTCTAAGCAAATATCTGAAGAAACCAAGGTTGTTAAAGAAATTGATCTTGAAAAGTTACCGAAAGAAGACCAAGAAATATTAATAAATCTATCAAAACAACTTTACAGTTTTGTAGAAGTAAGGTTTTATGTTTCAAATGAACCTCCTTGGGGTCAATGCCAAGGCAATTCCAAGTGGCATACGAGAATTCCTAAGTAGATTTATTAATAGCCTTATCCTATATTGAATGAGAGAGTAAAACGTGCTACAACAAAAGACTGACTTAAAATTCGAAATTCTTTATAAACAAAATTATTATTTTTTTAAAGTTTCATAAAGCGAACGTTTTTTGGGACTTGCCATTGTTCTTCATTCCGTTCTGTAAAACGTCTCTTTTATGGAATACTGTTAAAAAAGGCCTAATCATAAACCTTCTTAAAAAAGTGGTTGGTCCGATACTTTAATAGTATTGGCTGATTATTGGGTATGGGGTAATCCCTAATTTATCGCTTTTAGGGCATCAGCTTCACTCGTAACGGATTCTGTTATGTGATACTTTTTGATAAAACATATGATAAATGAAATTGGCAAAGAATTAGGAGGCTTATAAGCTATGAGTTGGCTTGGTTGGTATTTTATGCAGTTGTCAATGTGAATTCCTGCGGTGATTGCGATTACGTTTCCTGGGTCTTGTTAGAATTATGTGTACTTCCAGTTAAACTTTACTATATTGGAAAATCCATTTACAAATACGAACGTGCTAAGGGGGCGGTTCACCATATAAACATTGCCGAATTTTCGAATTGGCACTAATTTAATATAAACTGATATGAGGGAATTTTTTGTAGTACTTGGTATTTTTTCCTGTTCACTGGTTTTTGGCCAGGTTTCAGATCATGGCGCTGATAGTTTTGTAAATACTTCTTCAAAAATCACCTTCAATAGTTCGGATAATGCGCTAAAAGAGGTTTTCGACTGGGCAAAGAAACAAGCCCTCGCCTATGCTTTTGAAGGGGATGCAATCGGCTTATGGTACGAAGCTGCTCTACCGGGCCGGGAAGTTTTTTGCATGCGTGATGTTTCACATCAGGCCTTGGGTGCCCATTACTTGGGGCTGGCCTCACATACAAAAAATATGTTGCGAGCCTTTGCGGAAAATGTATCCGACTCTAGGGACTGGTGTAGCCTCTGGGAGATTAACCGCCATGGGACACCAGCACTTCAGGATTATCTGAACGATAAGGAGTTTTGGTATAATCTGCCAGCCAACTTCGATATTCTTAATTGTTGTTTCAGAATGTACAACCTTACTGGGGACCAGGCGTATCTGAACGACCCTGTATTTCTTAATTTCTACAAGCGTACGGTGTATGATTATGTTGAAAGGTGGGATATCGGTGTTGATAAAGTGATGCAAAGGGAGCGTTTTTTGAATAATTCCCCTGAAAACAATCGTAAATTTAAAAACAACCGGGGGATTCCCGGATACGATGAGGGTGATGAAGATTATGTGGCAGGCCTTGATTTATTGGCTAATCAGCAAGTAGCATTTGAGTCTTACGCCAATATTCAGGTCATTCGCCGTGAAGATAAGGAAGCGGTAGATTTTTTTAAAAAGTCGGATGAAGTACGAAATTTCATAAACACCGTTTGGTGGGATAAGAAAACCCAACAGTATTTCACCCATCTGGACAAGAACCATGCGTTAAAAAAGAACGGAAAAGGGTCCGGCATACCCAGCATACTGTATACGGGTGCTGCCATAGATAACTTAAAACATAAAAAGACCCTAGAGGCACTAATTAATGAATTGCCAAAAGAACCAGGCAGTGGTATTGAAGTTTTGTCACATCTACCGGAAACCCTTTATCGTTACGAAGAGCCGGAGAAAGCACGCCAGATGCTTCTTTTTGTGTTCAGATCTGAAAGGAGGGAGTATCCAGAAGCTCCTTTCGGCGCTATTGGAGCTATGGTAGAAGGACTAATGGGTGTGGAGCTGGGAACCTACGCAACCCGCAGTACTATCAAAACAGGTCAATTTTATGAGCAAAATTTTATAACCAAATCGAGGTTGACAGATGCAACGGAATGGGCTGAAATGAAACATATCCCGCTCAAAAGAAATGATATTTCAGTTCGCCATGAGGGAAGTGCCAAAACTGAATTCACCAATAATTCCGGTCCTCAATTACAATGGAAAGCCTGTTTTTCCGGTGCCTATAAAACGTTGCATGTCAATGGAAAACCTGTTGAATCGGTGATTGAAATACTTCCCATCAATGGAGAGAAAATTTCATGGGTCAACGTCATAGTTGGGGCCGGTGAAGTAATGCGCGTAGAAGCTATTAGATAACGCCTTATATAACAGGAGTATTGTTAAAACGAAATACATAGTTGTTTCTATAAAAGAATGGGGATAAAATCTTGTTTTTTGAAAAGTCCTATAAAACGAACGTTTTTTGGGACATTAGCTTTTTTCTTCACTTGGTTCATTCAATCGGCGGTTTTATGGGACATATTTCCCCACAGGGATAACCGCAAAGAAGAGTTACGCTTATCCGGAAATATTTTAGGGGGCATCAGTATATTTGTAACTGATAAAGAGTTAACGCGCATTAACGAATACAAAATACTTTTAAAATGAACTTGAAAAAACTTTTTTATATTCTAAAAATTGGAATTGTATTTATCATTAGTTCACTCACCTCTTGTGGCGGATCAAGAGATGACGGATACTTTGTGGATGCAGAACACGGTGATGACAGCAATAGCGGTACCAGCCGTAAAAAATCTTGGCAGACTGTTGAAAAAGTCAACTCGATGATCTTTAAACCGGGTGACAACATCTATTTCAAACGGCAGACCACCTATTCAAAAGGTCTTCAGATAAACGGGGACGGTACTGAAGACGCACCTATTCTTATAGGAGCCTGGGGAGAAGGTGATGCACCAAAATTTACAAACACGGATGACAATAACTACAATGGGAACTGTATCCAACTCAATGGCAACTATCAAATCCTTGAAAATATTTACTGCTTTGGCACCAATGACGCTCCGGGTCGCGGATATTTGAATGTTTGGAAGGTTGGCGGAATAAAAATCAACCTGGGGGCCGACCACTGCATAGTGCGCAACAATGAAGTGGAAGATTGCCCGATTGGTATCAACTCCTATGGAGAGCACACGCTTATTACCGAAAACTACGTACACGATTGCAACAGGCCAATTTTGTTTCCCTACTGGGGGCCGATTGGAATTCGCCTTGGCATGGGCAACCAGGAGGTTGCCTGGAATAAAATACATAACTATCACTCTATGGGTGGCGAATGGGGTGGTGATGGAGGCGCAATAGAAATTGATGATGGAAGGAACCCGAGAAACAACATTTACATTCACCATAACAGAACAAGCGAGTGCATGGGGTTTTGTGAAATCAGCTACAACTTCGATATCTGCGGCAATGGCGGTGTTGATTGTACAACTGAGAATAGAATTTATGACAACATTATCATAGCATATAATGTATCAGAAGATTACAGAACTTTTACCCAGTTTTGGGCGCCGCTCTCTAATTCATTTATTGAAAACAATACCGTATACAGGAAGTGGGAATCTGCAGACATTGAATCGAATGTTTTCTGCGAAAACGATGAGGACAAGCTGGCAACAGACAGCCCAACTACCTATAGAAACAACCTTGTGGTTGTGGTCGAAGAAGAAACCCTTTCCACGTATGGAAACAGCAGTGGCCTGGGCAACAGGATATATCTTGGATATCCACTTGCACAGATCAACCATAGCAACAACCTCTTTTACAATGTTGATGGTCCGCGCATTCTCTTCAGTCCGACCACTTCGGAAAATATCGAGCTTGGGGCAACAGCCATTATTGCAAACCCAAAGGTCGTGGACCTTGAAGAAGGTGACTACCACCTGACATATTCGAGTCTTGCCAGGGATAACGGAGCTGATGAGGGGCACTATGATATGGATTTGGATGGTAATCCAATAGTTGGAACGCGCGATATCGGTGCCTTCGAATACCAGTTAGAATGAGCCAGTATACACTCCTTAAAAAAAACACTAATTGCCAGGAGTTTGCCCTACCTGAATTCAACACTGGATGTGAGTTTTCTGCTGCTCCTGTCCGACTTTTCGGCATTGACCAAAACAATATCTCTGGTGCCGGCTCTGTCAGCTTCCCGGAGCTTCGGCCTACTAAAATTAGAATAAACATTAATTTTAATTTTTGAGGTATTATGAAGAAATCACTGGAAATCAATCTTGAAAATGAAGGTGGAAAAGCAAAAATTGATTCCCTGAATGTGTTGATCGGTGACAAGTGATTAACTTGAAGAGGCACGCTAACAAAAGATAAAATGCATTAAAATGCATTTTATCAAGGTCGTTATATTCGCCGCTGTCGGACTTTAATCTGCACGACTGCGTTTAGCGCTTTTGTTATTTATACTTTTTTTAAAGTCTTTTAAAACGAACAATTAACAGGACTTTACCAATTTGCTTCACTTACTCTTTTTAATGGCCGTTTTAGAAGTCTACAATATAGATGATTTTTCGACGTTAAAAACATAAGATTTATCATAATTAACCAAAAGTTTCCGACGCACCTTTGTAAGGCTAAAGAAAAGTCGTAAATTATGAACCAAGACAATAGTTTTTCCAAGTTTTTGTAACGCTTATTTAGTGGGTGTTTTCTAAATTCGTTTCATCAAGGTAGTTTTAAAATATAACTTTTTTAGATATAATATAAGTTGGTCCCAATCAGTATTTCTCTTTAACCAAGAATGACGTCAAGAATCCCCAAAACACTTTTATTCCTAGTAATACTGGCATTGTTTGTCGGTCACATTTCTAAGGCCCAGGTTCTTGACTATACGACTAAAATCAAGATAGAAAAGGGAAAAAAGATTACAGAAAAAACCTTTCTGATCCAGATTAAAAACAAGGAAAACAACTGGCTATCACACATTGAAGTGAGTCACGGACCAGATGATGAATTTACGTTAATGGAAGCCAAGGTCATCGACTCAAAAGGAAATATCGTTAAAAAGCTTCGTAAGAAAGATATTAGCACCAAGAGCGACCTATCACACGGAACTTTTTATCAGGATGACCTCGTTGAAGAATTCGACCTTTATTGGAATGACTATCCTTACCAAATTGAATATTCGTACCGGATTTCTGAAGAAGAATTTATTTATATCACGAAATGGTATCCTTTGGTGAATACTAAAGTGATCACGGAGAAAAGTTCCTTACACGTTGAAGTTCCATCGATTTATGAGATCTCGTTAGACTATCCAGATGAAATTCAATATTTAGAACTTAATCTTGATGATAAAAAGATCTACCAATGGAATTATGGCCAAATTAAATCTCCGAAACCAGAATCCCATACAAAGCCATTAGAAGAGTTAGTACCCTATGTATCTGTTGTTCCATTGGAATTTGAATATGGGGTGCCCGGCAGTTCTAAATCCTGGTCTTCCTTTGGTACTTGGCAGATGGCCCTTAACCGAGGAACCGATCAGCTTCCCGCATCTGAAAAAAGTATAATCGATAAGTTAATAAATGGGATAGATGATAAACAGCAGATCGTTAAAACGCTATATCAATACTTACAGGATAAAACAAAATACGTTAATGTAGCAATCGATGTTGGGGGACTAAAAAGTTATCCTGCTTCCTATGTCTGTGAAAACAAATATGGTGATTGTAAAGCGTTAACCACCTATATGAAAGCGATGCTAAGTTATGTGGATATTAAATCCTATTATACTACAATCAATGCAGGAAGCAATGCGGCCAGAATCAATAAAAATTTTCCAAGTCAACAGTTTAACCATGTTATCCTTTCGGTTCCTATGGAAAAGGATACTATTTGGCTCGAAAACACCTCAAACTCATTACCCTTTAACTACTTGGGTACCTTTACCCAAGATCGGTATGCACTTATGATTAAAGGTGAGGGCAGTGAATTGATAAGAACCCCGAAACTTGATTTATCCGAGGTGCTGGAAAAAAGGACATTTAACTTTGATCATGATGGAAACGGAATATGGCATGTTTCCATTTCTGAAACCTTGGGTGGTGAAGCTTTTGAAAGCTATCGGTATTACAAATCACAAATTAGCTCAAAAGAGCAAAAAGAGAAAGTCGTAAGCGACATCACTATTAAGAATTTTGAGCCCAATAAATGGGAAATAATTAATGGCAAACGTGAAGATCAAAATATCAACATTGTATTATCTGGTATATGTGGATCCCAGATAAGGAAAATAGGCAAGTTAAAGGTAATTAAGCCACTACAACTTAAAATCCCGAATTTTGAAAAGCCCAATAAAAGAAATTTGGGGGTAAGGATCAATTATCCCACTAACAAGTCAGATTCAATAGTATATAGATTGCCAAATCTGAAGAATTATGAAGTTCAATTACCTGACAATATTGATTTAAAAAGTCCATTTGGAACATACCAGGTAACTTATGAACAGTGTCAATCTGCATTGGTTGTTCGTGAGTATTTCCAGTTACATAGTGGTGATTATCCTATTGAGGAATATCCTAAGTTTTATTCATTCATAAACGCTATTACTAATTATAAAAAAGCGTCAGCAATTATCTTACAATGAAAAATACATTTATACTACTAGTCCTATCAATTTGCTTGCAAGCCCATGGACAAGAAACTAAAAGAGAATTTGGAAAGATTACCCAAGAAGAGATTAAGTTAAGAACCTACAAAAAAGACTTTAAGGCAGGAGGGGTAGTACTATTTGATATTGGTGAAACTAAATTTATCGACGCTGATAATGGATATGATATTAGATTTACAAGACATAAAAGGATCAAAATTTTTAAAAAAACGGCATTTGAACATGCCGAGGTTTCCATTCCTTTTTATGTGGATGGTTATGGAAAGACCGAAAAAGTGAAATCTATTGAGGCAACCACTTATAACTACGAAGATGGTAATTTGATACAACAGCAACTTGATCCTACAACTGTTTACGAAGAAAAAGTCAACAGTCGGTGGAGAAACAAAAAATTTGTATTTCCAAATATTCAAGAAGGCTCAATTGTCGAGTTTAAATATGTTTTGGAGACTCCATTTCATTTTAATCTACCTGACTGGACGTTCCAAGATAAAATCCCCACGATTTACAGTGAGTATGAAGTACGAATGATCCCATTTTACGAATACGTTTTTAGGGCTCAGGGAATATCTAAATTTGATTATAAACAATCCGTTTTGGCCAAGGAAAAACGAAAATGGGGCAATATTTCCGATAGTAAATTTGGCGAAAAAATTGGAAGTGGTGTTGAGTTTCAAGATTATGTGCATACCTATGTTTTGAAAGATGTACCTGCTTTTAAAGATGAGTCTTTCATTAGCTCGATCAATGATTATATTATTAAGATCGATTTTCAACTTTCGAAATTCAAAAGTCCAACAGGAACTTCGAGAGATATAATATCAACTTGGTCAAAGTTGACGAAAGCATTAGTGAAGAATGATAAATTTGGCAAGTATCAAAAAAATTGTGCCCGTATTGCAAAGAAAATATTGGAAAAAGACTTGGACATTTCGGGATTATCTACAGAAGAAAAGAGTATCAAAATCATTGAGTATGTTAAAGATAACTTCAACTGGGACGGGACCTACTCAAAGTATGCATCTATGTCTGCAAAAGCCTTTATAACCAAAAAATCCGGAAACGCTGCGGATATCAATTTATTCTTACTCGCCATGCTCAAAACGGCCAAAATTGAATCCCATCCTGTCATTTTAAGTACAAGGAGTCACGGAAAAATCGATGGCAGCTACCCTTTTGATCATTTTACGAACTACGTTATTGTTTTAGTGAAAACAGTATCACCCTTCTTTGCAGATGGCACCGAAGATCTGCTACCGTATAATAGACTCCCTACACGTTGCCTTAATGAAAAGGGATTGATTGTATCAGAAGACGTACTTGATAAATGGGTAAGGCTTGAAAACAATATTCCTTCGCTTGAAAAGAACCTGATTGCAATAGAAATAGATCCGGAATCTCTTAATGCGTCTTTTAATGTTTCAATTCAAAGTACAGAATATGATGCTTATTCTTATAGAAGTACCTACAAAAATGACACAACTGCATTACATGATTTCTACTCCAATAAAATCGGTGAAATAGAGGCAATTAAAACATTAAGTTATAACGAGATAACCCAGCCATATTCCATATCCTTTGAAGGAACATACGAAACTGAAAAGCTGGGCGAAAATGTGGTGATCAACCCATTCTTGAATCTTGCAATGTCAAAAAACCTCCTCACTCAGAAGGAAAGAAATTATCCAGTTGATTTTGTATATCCTAGCAATGAACTTTTCGAAATTACACTTGCTATTCCAAACGGATTCAAAATAGCGGACATACCTGAATCATTTACTGTGGATAATGATCTTGCCGAGGTTAAAATTAACTACTCGATCACTGAAAACTTGCTTAAAGTGGAAGGGAACTACAATTTCAAGAAACCTATATATGTCTCTGATGAATATTCAAAGATAAAATATTATATGATCAAGATTATTGAAAAATTCAATGAACAATTGGTGCTGGAAAAAACATAGTTAACCATGCCCGGCAGTCCAACTGCATAAAATGGGCATTGGAATTATGCTTTTTCGCCAAGGCCAAGATATTGGGTGACAGATCAGATGCGGTGTAGCTTGTTGACTTTTTTGTGTGAGGCGCAGTTAGATAAAGTAGTGACAATTAACATTAGGATGAAATATTTTCTCTTAATGCAATTAAAATTTGAGGGCATATTTTATAATTAATGTTAGAGCCTGTTTTGGGGAAAATATTATAAAACAACTTATAATTCAGGACCATTATCTTCCAACTTGAATTTCGTATTCTAAAACCAATAAATACAACATGTGTCATGGCATGGACAATTTCACCGTGAAATACGCGAGTGAAAAAATCAGGATAATGTCATTGTTTTGTAAAATCCCGCAAAACGAACATTTTTAGGGACATTCTTCGTTTTTATTTTTCAGTGCTCTTAAACAACCGTTTTATGGGACCCAGAATACTGGTTTAAAATGACTATATTAATTGCAAGAATAATGGCATAGATGCAGCAAAGTATTGTTTTGACATTTCGTTGTCAACAGATTAGCAATCGAAAGGATTACACAGGTTTTTACTGAACCGCTTATAGACATATACAATCAGAACCTGATATAATGAGTTTCAATTAACATTCCAATATTATTATAGTTAAAAGATGAGATAAGTCGGTGTGATACTCCAAAAAAGGAAAATGAAATGAAAAAGACAATAAGCACAATTCTACTCTTGTTGGTCATTGGTTTACAATCTGGTTCGTGTCAAGAATATCTTAACATTATGACCTTTAATGTAAGGTATGATGAATTGTTTTATGAGCCTGGTAATACTTCGAGTAATAATTGGGCAAACCGAAAGGATTTTCAGGCCTCACTACTGAATTTTCACCAGCCCGATGTAATTGGGATGCAAGAACCATTAGGCCATCAGGTTCATTTTTTTGAAAAGGCACTTCCCGGTTATAAGTGGGTGGGAGTGGGGCGCGAAGATGGGAAGAACGAGGGGGAATACAACTCGATATTCTATAAGCGGCATAAAATGGAGGTATTGTCTACCGGTACCTTTTGGCTGTCCAAAACCTCTGAAATCGCAAGTAAATCATGGGATTCGGGTTATAAAAGAATCTGTACTTGGGCATTGTTCAGGGGCAAAGGTTCAGGTGCTAAATTTTATGTTTTCAACACTCATTTCGACAGCAAAGGAAAAAAGGCAAGGTTGGAAAGCGCGAAATTGATTAGTAAAAAAATAAGCGCACTTGATAAAAACATCCCAGTATTTGTTACAGGTGATTTTAATTTTCTCCCTGGTAGCTCTGCCTACTATGAAATAACTGCCAATGGATTGTTTGACGGTAAAAAAGTCAGTGAAAAAGAGCCTTATGGTCCAAAAGGAACCTTTAATGGTTTTAAATTCGACAGAACACCAGAGTATAGGATTGACTTTATTTTTGTCAACAAGCGGATTAAGGTTTTGAGATATGGTGTTTTAACCGATAGCCATAATCAAAAATTTCCCTCTGACCACTTTCCTGTAAGCTTATTTGCGGAGATCTCGGAATGAAGAATTCCCTGGTGCGATGTGATAAATACATGGACCTCTTAAACATCTGTGGTTCTATCTAATATTGGGGTCTCTAAAAGCATAGTT
>JAGLKG010000268.1 GCA_023141835.1 Maribacter sp.
ACTGTTCCAACCTATTGAAAATACAGTTAGTAAGAAAAAGGTTCATCGGTGTGCAGCGATTCGAACCGGCATGTTTTTCTGCAATATGCAATGGTCGGTACACCAGTTTATTTCTTTATCCAAGGTCAACGAACAGGGTGAAAAATAAATAACCTGTCCTGATAGTGAGTAAACGCAGGGTGCGACCGTCTTGATGCAGTTTGGCCATCCTAAAATGTTTTTTGCAGCCAAAAAAGATAACAACGTGGGCCGGGATAATGGATTAAATGCATACGTGTGAAATCTTAAATTGCAGGAAGGGGTACTAAATGTATTAACGGAATTCCAATCGAGCTGGCTTGATTCACGGTTTTGGCTTGGACTGGGGCGTTCCTTCCCGGAGTATCAGGAAGAGGTAGCGAAGGGGAATCAATAAGACCAATTGAAAAAGAGATAAGTTGAAACTAGATTGAACAATATTGGAAAGGGTGATTAAGCACCTTGATAACTAGTAGGGTTGATTTAAAGTTCCCCAAAAAAACATGGAGAACTTCCTTTGTCCACCTCACTGAATTTTGATAACAAAAGGTTTTCTTTACCTTTCTCTTTTTTAGAGTGGATGCAGTTGTGTATTGGTAGTTTAAAGTTTCCATGGCAAGATAAGCGACTCCGTCACATTACCCAGGAGTTGTCCCAGAGCAATCAAGAGATGAAATACAGCTGTTCAATCTAAAAAATGATTGCCTGGAATCATAAAATTTGGCTATTTTAAGCCCTGAATTGGTAAAAGAACCCGTGTAGGATTATGGAAGATTTAAAGAAAGATTAAAGGCCAACAAATAATAGAATTATGAAGGTAGTGGATGTAAAAAGTAGAATAGAAATCATTAAAGTGGATAGCTTTGGAACGCTTAGAATATTTTTTGGAATTATTTTGACAACCCTTTTTATCGGTTGTTCCGGTTCGACCAAAAAGAACATAGTCGAGAAACAGAAAATCGATAAAAATGTACTCTTTATTATAATAGATGATTTAAAACCAACCTTAGGTACCTATGGCCATGCCTTAGTGAAATCTCCAAACATTGACAAATTGGCAACATTGGGTGTGCAATTTAACAACGCGCATTGCAATTTTGCTGTATGTGGGCCAAGTAGATCATCTTTTTTAACGGGAATTCGTCCAGAAACGCTAAATATTCTTGACAATGTAACTCCATTACAATCTGTATTGGGCGATAAAATCACTTTACCTAACTTGTTCAAGAAAAATGGGTTTGAGACCATTGGCTTAGGAAAAACATTTCATGATAAAACGGAAGAGCATGAGGACATGAAGGCATGGGATGCCTATTACAAGTTTGAAACAACGGAAATCGGTAAAACAGGAGAACGGAGAAATGTTACCAATGGCAAACTTCCCTGGTGTTATTGGCAAGCGGCTGAAGGAACCGATGACGATCAGGAGGACGGCCAAATTGCCAAAAAAGCAGTTGAAATTATAAAAACGGACAGAGAAAAACCCTTCTTTTTAGCCGTAGGGTTTAAAAAACCGCATGACCCATTCGTAGCACCTAAAAAGTATTTTGACATGTATCCTTTAGAGGATTGTGACCCTATTGAACTACCAGATAGCTATAAACCACCTTATGAACACTCTTTGTCGCGGTGGTCAAAAGTATTTGACAAGTTTGATGAACGAGACAAACGTGAATTTTTACGTTCTTATTATGCTTGCACCACTTTTATGGATGCTCAAGTAGGTCGTTTATTGGATGCCTTGGAAGAAACTGGACAACTGGATAATACTTTGATTGTTTTTTTTGGAGACCATGGTTATCATTTAGGAGAAAACAAGTGGTGGAACAAAGTAACGGTCTACGAGCAAGGAACGAGGGCACCTTTTATCATGGCAGGAAATGCAGTAGGAAAAAAGGGAGTAAAGTCAGATGCGATGTTCGAGTTTATCGATATCTATCCAACAATGGCTGAATTAATGAATTTAAAAGATATTCCAGAATATTTACAAGGGGAAAGTTTTGCTTCAGTAGTAAATAATCCTGAAATGCCTTTCAAAAATGAAGTATATGCAGTGACCAAACGAGGCGATATGATGGGGCGCATGGTAAAAAATAAAAACTGGCGCTATATAGAATGGGATGAAGGAAAAAAGGGATTTGAATTATATGATCAAAATAAAGACCCATGGGAATATAATAATTTGGCCGAAAATGATGAATATAAGGTGATTGTTGATGATTTAAAGAAGCTTCTCGATAAAAACAGTAAATCAAATATAGACGGACAGAGGTAAAATATCTTATAAGAGCGTTAAGGATTTTCCAACGGAAAAGAAACAGAAATTGGATTTAGATAAATTCAAGATATAATTATGATAATTCACACAAATAGTTAACCTATGAAAAGACGTAAGTTCCTTAAAAATAGCCTACTTTTTTCCACAGCTACATTTGCGGTTCCAAGTATTGGATGTTCATTTGCCGATGGCAATAGAGTTCCCTTTAAAATGTTGGCAAGTTTGCAGCTAACCGATTTTGAAGATGAGCAAGATGAAAGCCCAATTCTATTTCAAAATAAAAACGACACTTTTCTCACTACCTTGAGAAGGTTGGAATATCCTTCCAACAAGGAAATTATATCCATGTTTAAATGGGAAAATGGGAATTGGAAAGAACAAAATCCCGTAACCAAGTCAGTAGGGTCTTATGAGTCTATCAGTGCCGACTGTAATAAAGATGGAAATCCGGCTGTAGCCTGGGCAGAAATTAAAAATGGTCAATGGACCATAAATGTGAGTACTCAAGAGAATGAGGGTTTTAAAACTCCAGTCGAAATTAGCAATCCTTCAAAACAATCTATTAATCCAATTATAAAGGCCGTTACTTCGAACTCTTACCTTTTGGCGTGGGAGAGTTTTGAACTAGGAAAGTTCTGTATTTATATGTCGAAGTTTGAGAACGGTGAATGGACCCACCCTATATTGGTTACCGATAAAACTCAAAGTTGTTTTGACCCTGCATTAGAACAAGATGATCAGGGTAATATTTATATCGCTTATGATATTACTGACGGCCCTCATCGAAACATAGAAATGAAAATATTCAACCCTTCATTGACTGAAACAAAGAAAATTCCAATTGCAATTGGAGGAGGGTTTGTAAATCGTGTTAATATCAATGTAAAACCAAATCTCTGCTTCGATAAAACTGGGAGACTATGGATTACATGGGAAAATAACCGTTTTGCACATCGTCTTCAAGATTGTGATAACTACACAGGTGACCGATGCTGCGCCATGGTATGTTATATAAATGATCAATTATTAGAGCAAAAAGAAATAGGTAAGTGGCTTTTTCAAGGTATGAACGATCATTGGCCAACTTTCCAAAAAGATTTGGATGGCAATCCTTATGTGTTGACACATTGCGGCGGTGATTTTGTTGGAAACCCGCACTGGAAATTCAGAATATCGTACCTCGATCCGGTATCGGGATGGTCCAACCCCGAAACCATTCTACAGACCAAACAAAAGGGAGAATCCATTAAGCCTACTATTTCTTTTGATAAAGATAATGGGTCATTTTGGCTAGGCTGGAAAAGCGAAAAATTTCAAGACCGGGACTATGATCATCCTAAAGAGCACGCAAATAGGAAGGATGCCATCCGACGTGGAATGTTGGAAATGAACAAATTTACGGCACCTGATATTGCTCAAAAAGGAAACCGTATTTCATTGGTTCCAACAATCGTTGAAGAGCATCATCCAGTCGATGGTTTTGCCCCAATACTTAGTGGCAGGCCAAAATCAAAACGTACGACAATGACACATAAAGGTGAAACCTATACACTGCTCTTAGGAAACCTTCATGAGCATTCTGAAATATCGAGCTGTTGGCCGGCAGGAACAGATGGTACGCTACACGATGATTATCGTTATGGTATGTGTTCAGAAGGATATGATTTTATGGGGATTACAGATCATGCCTATTCACAAACAGAAGTTTATTGGCGAAAGCATCTACGACTTGCTGATTTTTATAATGACCCTTCCCATTTTGTTGCCTTTCCATCGGTAGAATTCACCCTATCCAACGATAAAGAGTTTGACATAAAAAGAGGCGCTGGACATCGTAATATTGTGTTCAATACCTCAGCGGATGCTAAAAAGTACATTCGAGATAAGAATCAGGTGTACTCGGTAAGAAATCCTGAAACACGCGATGCAGAAGGACTTTGGAAATACATACGCGCTAATGGAATAGATTGCATTTCCATACCTCACCATCCTGCAGATGAAGTGCATGCTTGCTGTTGGGAGACCAGGGACGAAGAAATTGAGCCCATTGTCGAAATATTTCAATGCAGGGGGAATGCCGAATACCATGGAGCACCAAGAATGATAAATTTGGAACGTCACAAACCCACGGAGAACGATAAAGGATTTATTGATTATGCTCTCAGGGAAAAGAAATACAAACTTGGTTTTATAGCTAGTGGAGACCACAACAGTATTGGGGTTGGATTGGCCTGTATTTGGGTAAAAGAAATAAGCAGAAAAGGAATATTGGAAGCTTTGCGAAGCAGAAGGGTATTTGCGACCACCGGTGACCAGATTGAAATTGATTTCCGCCTCAATGGAGTCGTGCAGGGGCAATCGACCAAAGCCAATAAAAAACCAAAACTCACATTTTCCATTAGTGCCGTAGACCAGATCGAATCTGTGGATATCCTTAGAAATAGTAAGGTTATAAAAACCATAAAACCAGATAAATCAACTAAAGAAATTTTGGGAGAATATGTTGATGAAGATTTTCGGACGAAAAAGCATGCCCTTTATTATTATGTGCGGATTACCCAGAAAAACAAACATATTGGTTGGTCCAGTCCTATTTGGTTAGATAGTTAACTTTAAGATAAATTAAAATCAAAACAGGACTAGAATAGAAATCGGATAATAATAATTTTGTATATCCGTTTAATGTAGATAAAAAAAACGGTTCTGTCGCATCTGTTCAAAATAAGTGTGAAAGTTTGATTTGAACCTTGTTTTATGATGCTAATGAGATAAAGGATCTGTAAGTTGAACTTTTAGGGTTCAATAGTTGATCTTTCTTTAACATTCTTACTATTTCTATTCCGGCAATTGTCCTTTTTGCC
>JAGLKG010000269.1 GCA_023141835.1 Maribacter sp.
ATACACCTCTAAAAGAAATTAATTTTGACATAACATTTTGCACAAGGTTTGTTATTCGATAACAGTCTCAATGGTAAAATGCCTTATATATTCCTTTATTGATTAATTAGTCTTTGCAATCAATTGTTATTAAATATAGGTGAATACCTTGGAATTAATGAGAATCCTAGGATGAACAACTATAAAATTCATGAATTTTATGGTGTCGGGCTTAGTTGAAAAGTCAATCTTATGAAAAGATTATTTTGAAATCTTTAGAAGTCAGTGTTTTAGGTTGACCCTTTTAATCAAAAAGAATTCCCCGATGCTCTGTGTCGAGGTTTCAGACCAAGTGTCATTTTCGTAAACCTGCCTGTCGGTAGACCGGTGTAGGAATGCAAAATAAGAGCCTCTAAAGCCTTCGGAAGCGTTTCTTGACGGGGTCAAAAAACTAGAATCAACGAAATACTCCTGTGGCTTGCCCCGGGATACTTGAAGGCAGGCAGGTTTGCCTAAGAAATTCTTTATTAGAGACTTGTTTAAAATATTAGTTGTTTTTTTTATAAACTAAAATTTCACCTCGATTTTGGGTGCATATATAGATAACGCCTCCAAGTGCACTATTGATTTTAGTTATAGATTTGGCATCTCCTGGAACTACAAAACCACTTTTCGATGATAGTATAGATTTAAAATTACCCTTGCCATCACCTTCTAGCAGTACTCCGTTTAGGGCATCATACCTGCCAATGAAAGTCTCATTTCCAAAATCATTTCCTAAAGCCATAATGTCGAGATTGTTGTCGTCATTAAAGTCAGTTATAACCATTGCATTAATAGGAGCCAACTGGGCTTCCATAGGTAAGGGTAGGAGCCTGAATTTTCCATTGCCCAAATTTTCAATATAACTAGATTGATCGTAATTGCCAGTAACTTTTATTGTGTTTTCTAATTCTTCAGTACTCAACAAAGATTCTTGGGTGGCATTGGCATATTCGGCATAAGTGTTGAATTTGGATCTAAAGATTGTACTTTGTTTGGTGAGGTCTCCCCAAAAATGTACTGGAAAGGCTTTTTTATTGGTCTGTTCACTTGTAATATGCGCGAAGAAAATGGGGTCTATACTGCCATTATTGTCAAAATCTTTGGCTATTACGGTTACAGGTAAATCTTTTGATGGTTGATAAAAATTATTGCGACCCATATTGCCGACGACAAGGTCGAAATCACCATCTAAATCTAAATCTGCAGATACTATGCTCTCCCACCAACCTAAATAATTTTCAAGACCAGAAGAATCTGATTTGATAAATGTATTGTTCTTATTCATAAAAATAGTGACGGGCATAAATTCTCCGACTAGGATCAAATCTATTTGGCTATCATTGTCCAAATCCTTCCATATTGCGTCTGTAACCATACCCACATTTCTTAATTCGGGTGCAATTTTATCGGTAATGTCTTCTAAAGTGCCATTATTATTTTTTAACAAAAAACTTTGATCCGCAATAGGATATTGAGCGACCGGTGTTCTGCCTCCAACAAATAGGTCAACAAAACCATCATTGTCATAATCTTCTGCCTTTACCACAGATCCGCTTGAAGAAATTATAGGCATCCTATCCATGGCAAATGTAAAATTACCATCCCCGTCATTGATCATTAACCTGTCGTTGTATTGAATTCCTTTTTCTGCAAATTCATTACTGCCCGAAACTAAATACAAATCGAGATCACCATCATTGTCCAAATCAAATAACACCATACTTTCTTCTTCAAACTGCAGATCTTCTTTTTTTAATAAAAGGTTTTTCTCAGTAAAAGTCCCATCTGCCTTTTGAAAGAATACTATTGGCGAATAGGTGGCAGAACTACCTATAATAAAATCTTCATAAGAATCTCCATTTATATCCCCTACAGTGACACAAGGCCCATTTTGCGTAAGTTTATGAGGCAAAGTACGCTGAACATTATAATCGACAATATCACGTTCTCTATGAATAAAATCTATCCCCAACGACTTAGAAACTTCGGTAAATATTGGTTTAACGGTTTTGGGGATAAATGGGAAAGATAAGTTTTCGGTTTTTACGGGCTTGGCATCACTATATGTCAATGAAATGGTTTGGTTGGTATTTACATTATTGACCCTTTCAAACTTGCCATCGGGCCAAAGTATTTCCAAGGACTCAACCTTTTGGATTGGCCCAAGGCCAAAGTGAATATTTTTTTCCATAGAGGACATATAGCCCCTTGTTAAATTATGCTCATAATATTGAAGTTTTTCATCACCGTACCTTATGACTACTTTGGCCCCTATGCCCATTGGATTCTGGGGAGTCCCTTCTAGATTTAAATTTAAATACGTATTGGTTTGAGAGTCTTTTTTTAAGGTATTTTCAAAAATGAACGCTTCATCATTAATGTTGTTAAC
>JAGLKG010000027.1 GCA_023141835.1 Maribacter sp.
AAAAGCTCTCGATAGCCATCGGGATGGCCCTGTATTTTTACTCCCAAAACCCTGCCAGAGGCAGACAGAATCAATACCCATAAGACACGTCAGCCACACCACCTTCTTGGCAAACAATCACCAAGAGCCAAAACATCAGTACAATTCAGTTTTCTCAACGATAGTCGTTCGATTTCACTATATTTCCGTTAAAATCCGTGCACTGTCTTTGACGCTGTAGTTGGCATTCATTCCCTTTTAAGTTTCTTAAAACACAGTAACGATTGTAATGTCGATTTAATCCGTATAAATAACAAATCATAAATGATTAACAAATTATCCCAAAAAAATTCACTTTCAAAAAAACATACACAGAGTTATAGACAATATTTTGCATTGAATAGAAATGTTGCTGGTTTTAATACCCAGAAAAAAGAACTTATCTACACTTTAGTCTCTGATAAATCCGATGGTGCATTTATTTGGGACATTGACAACAATAAATATATAGATCTAACCATGGGATTTGGCTCGGTTCTTTTTGGCCACAATTATATGCCTATTCGAAAAGAAATTGAGGCACAACTTGCAAAGAGTTGGTCTGTAGGCCCAATTTCACCATTAGCGGGAAAACTAGCCGAAAAAATTGCGACTACTACAAAAACAGAAAGAGTTGCGTTTTTCAACTCTGGTACAGAAGCTGTTATGGTTGCCATAAGAATAGCAAAAGCAATTACCAAAAAAAAATATGTTGTTTTCTTTAAAGGAGCCTATCATGGAACTTTTGATTCATTACTTGCTATAAAAAAAAATTCTCAGACAAATATTGCTATAGAATCTATTCCTGGGATTACACAATCTATTTTAAATGAATCTTATCTTTTCGAATATGGTTCAAAAGAATCCTTAAATTTTATTCGAAAAAATAAAGATAAAATTGCTGCAGTCCTTGTTGAGCCTGTTCAGAGCAGAAATCCTAGTTTTCAGCCCATATCATATTTAAAGGAATTACGTAATGTAACCGAACAAAACGATATAGCACTTATTTTTGATGAAGTCATAACAGGTTTCAGAATCAACATAGGAGGTTGCCAAAAACACTTTAATATATGGGCTGATATTGTTACTTATGGAAAAGTGATCGGAGGTGGATTACCGATTGGTATAGTAGCCGGGAAATCTAAATTTCTTGATGCTTTGGACGGTGGATCCTGGCAATATGGGGATTATTCTTTTCCGCAGGTAAAATCGACTTTTGTTGCGGGCACCTTTTGTCACCATCCATTAGCAATGGTAGCTTCCTTAAAAACTTTAGAAATACTCGATTCCTATAATGGAAAAATGCTTCAGGAACTCAATAATAAAACTGCAAAATTCTGTCTTCGAATGAATGCGTATTTCAAAGAATACTGTCCAAAATTGTCAATTGTTCATTTTGGTTCCTTATTCAGATTTGTTACTCCCGGAAGATATAAGGAACTGTATAGTCAACTTCTTTTAAATGGAGTGTATGTTTGGGAAGGAAGAAACTGTTTTTTTTCAGAGGCACACACTGAAGAAGTAATTGCATCATTAGAGGAAAAAATAAAGCTTAGCTGCAGACAATTAATAGAAAGGAGCATCAGTAAAACCAAAATTTAAGCATTGTATGAAGAAAGAAACCCTATTTAATGAAGGCAATTATTCCATTCAAAAACATGATGGAATACCTAAAGAGGCCTTGCTTTTTTTAGAAAGTATTGCTTGGGGAAATGAAGGTGCGATATATGAACACAAAAATACCGAAGAGCATATTAGATTGATTAAAAAACCAATGCTCATTGGTATTTTTGAAGGAGAACAGATTAGAGCTACTGCTGTTTTTTCAATGACATCTATCACTACCAATGGCAAACAATTCAATTGCAACTACATTAGATACTTTGCGTCATCAAAAGAAATACGGGGGAAAGGTATTATGAAAAACTTTTCTATAAAGGTGATGGAGTTAATTCGTGAAAATGAAAAAGAAAAAACGATTTATTTCGCCTGCATTGAACGAGCTAATAAAAGTTCATATAAGGTTGTTGAAAGTGCAGGATACGATTCTATTGGTACTGTAAAAACCTTAGGTTTTAGTAGATTCTTTCCAAAATTTAATCAAAAAATTACTCAAATATCCTCACACGAAGAACAAGAGGAAGTATTGACCTTGCTACGTAAAAAGTACAAGCAACATGCATTGGTTCAGTTCGATGCCTTATTTTTTCATAATAATTATTACGTCATTCGTGAAAATGGTCAAATTGTGGCTGGCTGTCAGTATCATCGTGCGCATTGGGTTATTAACAATATGAAAGGGATTACAGGAAAAATTATTATGAATATAATTCCTATCATACCGGTTATCAATAAATTATTCAATCCAAAACGATTTAAATTTTTGGCTTTTGAAGGCATCTATTTCAAGCCTGGATATGAACATCAACTATATGCATTATTTGAAGGTTTACTTGCTCAGGAAAAATTAAAATCTTCAATGTTCTGGATGGGAGATACCTGCCCTTTTCGAAAAAAAATACTAAAAAATGGGAAATTGGGAATGATTCATTCTTTTATAAAGGATTCTGATGTTGAAATTATGGCGTCTTTTAAAAACATGAATGAAACCGAAATTGCGAATTTAAAATCGAGACCAATATTTGCTTCAGCCTTTGATTATATCTAATAGTAGTTTTATGAAACAATTTGAAGATTTAGCAAAGTTGCTTATTAACACAAACGGATCTACTCCTATTTATAATTGCTTGTTGTACTTGAATGACACAAAAAGGAACATCAAATATAAGAGTGCTTTTGGCCAGGCAAATGCTTCTGGTGGCTCGGTAGATAATAATTATCGTTTTCGGACAGGAAGTATTACAAAAACTTTTACCGCAACTGTTATTTTGCAGTTAATGGAAGAAGGTATGCTTAAACTAGATGATGTTTATTTAGATAGTTTAAATTCTAAAACCAAAACATTCTTTAAAGAATTAATGCTTATTGATGGTATTAACTACTCCCACAGCGTAACAATTAAAAATTTATTACAGCACAGAAGTGGTATTAGGGATTATTTTGCTGATGATAACAGGTTCTTAAAATACATCATGAATTTTCCTGATCAAAATTGGCAATGGAAAACGATCATGGAGAAATATTTTGAATATCATTTAAATGAAAAAGGTGTATTTAAGCCAGGTAAAGACTTTTACTATTCTGATACTAATTATTTGTTATTAGCCATTTTAATTGAAGACCTGACGAATATGTCATTTCATGAAGTCTTGGAAAAGAGAATATTAAATCCTCTTTCTCTTAATGATACCTATCTTGAATTTTATCAGAATAAGAAAGGTTCTACACCCATTATATTCCCATTTCACGGGACTCATGCCTTGAAAAATGTAAACACCTCATTTGACTGGGGAGGGGGTGGCTTGATATCTTCAGCAAACGACCTAGATGTCTTTATAAGATCACTTTTGACTGGCCAATTATTTAATGATGTTGAAACCCTTCAGTTAATGGTGACTTTTGAACAAGACACTATGAATCCACCTTCGAAAAAGCGAAAATTTTCTTATGGTATGGGGCTTCAACAAAAAAAAATTGGTGGGCATAATTTTATAGGCCATAACAGTGCATATGGTGGTATGATGTTTTATGATTTAGATACCAAATTCAGTGTTATTCTTGCAATAAATCAGGCTTCTGCACCTCATAAATCTGAATGGCTTCTTAAAAAAACGGTTGAATATTTCTTTTTCTTGTAGCCTGTCCTAAAAAAGGGAAGACTGCACTATAACAAGTCATTTACTATACGCTTCAATTCTTCTACATGCAATTCAAATGCTCTTCTACCTTTAGTGGTCAAATGAAACCACCTGCGTGCTCTCCCATTCACCTTACTTTTTTTTTGCTTTATGTAGCCTACATCTTCCAGTTGTTTAATGTGTTTGGATAGTACTGAATCACTAATACCCAACTCATCTCGAATCACCCGAAATTCCACTTGTTCAAGCGGCGAAAGTAATGCACAAATTTGGAGACGGTTAGGTGCATGTATTATAGCATCAAATTTTGAATTCTCCATTAGTTCTTTCCCTCATTAAATCTATTAATGTATGAACGGTGCGCACTCACTACCAAACTCCAAATACTAATTGTAACAAATGCCCCTATAGCAAACGGAGCCCAATAATATTCAAAATGATTATTTAGATACTGACCGCTAATTATGGCTAAAAAATAAATTGGTATGATGCAAATGAGACAAATAATTAGTGTTCGCTTTGAAAGCAAGATTCTTTCCGTTACTCCGGCTGATTGGTTTTTATTAATTATTGCAATTGTCATAATTACAATTAATACGATTAAAATCGTGTTGTAATTTCGAATTTCAGCCCCTAACAGGGCAATTTGAGTTCCTATTAGTAATGCTAAAATAGCTCCAAGCCATCTAGGAGTTGGTAAGACTCGTTTTAAGCCAGCGTGTTCCATTTCATTTATTGAATCAAGTGCTTCTTGTGCCTCTCTTGATTTAATCTCTTTTTTTGTCATAGTTTACATGTATTATTACTTTCCGTGTTGGAAACAAAGATACATTAACTTTCCGAATTGGAAAGTAAATTCGGAATTGTTTGTAAATCTTCAGTTAAAAGTGAACCTTTAGTGGTCTAAAGGTATGTCACGGTTTTAGTATCTTCAAAGCTAGCCCTGAAATTGAATTATTAATCATAGAAAGCTCACTTAAAATGGCAAAGAAAAAATCAACATCAATTGTAAAGGACATCAAACACAAAACCCATACAATAACCTTGATGAATAACGCATAGGCGAAATAGAAACGCACATAAAATCAAGGTTGTTTATCAACCAAATTAGCATGTGAAAATCTGCAACTTTTCGTGTACCTGATCCTTAGAATCTTTAAATTAAAAATTCTAATAGAACTTCATGCGGATATTTTAAGACCCTTTTTTTGAGTCTTCCCCAGAATGTGAGTTTATAAAACTTGATTGAATTAAGTAAAATTCGCGAACAAAGTCAATACAACATAAAAGAGACAATCGTAATCCCGAAAATAGCAATGGGCACTATAAAAATCAAATACGCGAAAGTAATCATACTGGCCTTTAACCAGGCCCCGAACCAGCTACTTCTATAAAAATTACGGAGCGCCAGTATTAAATATAGGATAAAGGACAAAAAGAAAATAACCTCCAACCAAATAGGAATATCAAACAACATATTTGCTAAAATCAGTGCACAAAATGAGGCGAAAATAAAAGTGAAAAAATAAAAACTAAATACCATATGATGAGCAAAGGTTCCTCTTCTCCAATATACTATCTTTAATAATAGGGCAAATAAGGGCAGCATAAAAAACATTGCAATGGGAATGGTATCGTACAATGCGCTGAGAATACCATCGCCTTTTTTTTCATAAAATTTCAACATTTGTTCATAGAGCTTTTTGGCCATGGTATTAGCATCCTCCGCTAAACCCATTGCCCTTAACTTATCTGGCAGTGGTGCGTTGATGGCAATCAATGAATCTAATGCCTCTCGTTTAAAACCAATCGTAATATTAGGAATATCCGGTTCAGCAGAAATAATCGAATCCAAGGCCGAAAGTTCTTCAGCTGGTATTCCCTTCAAATATGGACTCTCTTTTATCATATTTTTTGCTCCCTCCAGGTTTATGGAGTCTTTGACCATCAACAATGAATCTAATGTCACTTCCGTACCAAAACCTTTTTGTAAAGCTTGGGTAACCTCATAATCGGCCTTTCTCACACTAAACGAGAACATAAAAAAGAATACCACTGAAATAAAAAGATAAAATTGCGCCGGATGCAAATAAGAAAGTCGCTTCCCGTCAACAAAACGCCTGGCCAATACCCCGGGTCTGAACATAAGGGGAACAAAACTTTTGAAAAAGCGCGCGTCAATCGAAAAATAATTACTGATGGTGTTACTGAACAATACTCCAAAAGTGAGATTATCCGCAGTTTCTTGACCACAAAAAGGGCAAAAGTCAAACGACTTATCAAAAGGTTTTTCGCAGTTTTTACATTGGCTCTCGGTTGGCATGATACATACTTTGAATAAAACACAAAAGACCCTGAAGAAAAGGCTTAAAGGCCATTGGTGCCTTTATGGTTTAGGTTTGACACAAACAATAATGTCAGCTGCACCAAACATCTTTAAAATGACCTAGGATGACAATGTTTTTCTACAATATTCCAAACAATTGGCCACTTCCTGAACCGCATTGGAACCATCTGGTATATCATATTCAAGCTCTATGGAAGCCGGGAATTTGAAGTTTTCATCGCGCATCAATTGAAGTACATCAACAATAGGCGTATCTCCCTGGCCAAAAGGCTGGTTCTTTTTTCCATTTGCGGGATTCTGCCTATCCTTCAAATGCATACTCGAGATACGCTTGTATTTGGCGGATATGAGTTCTTGAACATCGGTATTACCTGCTGCAATATAATGGCCCAAATCCAAATTCATCATATTGTGTTCGGATTGTCCCAGTGCCGTATCCCACCATGTAGGGGTTTGCTGCTCATGCCCGTGATAAGCTACATGCATGCCATGCTTGGAGGCCATAGTACCCAGCTTAAGAGTGTGGGCATGATCCCCCGGAAGTTCCAAGGTAACATGACTAGCACCGAGAGCCTTTGCTGCCCTTAGACCATAATCTATCTCAGCATCGGTATTCCTTGTTCCAAATGCACTCGGTTTAAATCCGTATATATCAACTCCAGCCGATTTGTACATTTTTTTGAGCTTGGCAAACTTATCCATAGATGCAGCTGTTCTCCATTGTACAACGTCCACATTATAAGCATCATTCTGGGCCTTCATATCGGCCAACTCCTTTTCTTCATCTTCAGATAATTCCGTGCCGCCTCTTTTTTTTCTCATCATACCATAATAGGCACGACGATCCACGGGATTGGCAGGTTTTCCCGCAAACATCTCGGCAGGGTCTCCCATGAGCTCAATAGCATTAATTCCTGAATCCAGGACATATTTTAAAGTAGCTTCAGCACTTTGATCCTGCATGCTCCTAAAAGAATAGGTAATGCACCCAATTTGCACTCCATTGATCTTCGAATTTGGCTTATTATATGATTTGATAATAGAAGGAGCACCAAAAAGGGAGGAACCACCGAGTACCATACCTGCGGCAAGTACTGATGTATTTCCAATAAATTGACGTCTGGACTGTATCTCTTTCTTTTCTGATTTCATTATTTTCGGGTTTACAAAACAATTTGGCAGGGTGCCAAATAGGTTCCACTAAATGTAATTAAAAAAGAGTGGGCCTCCAAAAATTTAATATATACCTTTTGATAAAGTGATAGGTATGTACTACCCAAAACAAATGTGTTACCTTGTAAAGGTTCAATTACTATAAAATACCATCCGACCAAAATGACCCGACCAAATTCAATTGTATTCGTATTCACAGCAATGTTCCTTTTAAATTGCCAAACCAATTCCATCAACCCTCCCGAAGGTTTTCAAATACATCCAGATTTCGATTTGGAGCTCGTCGCTTCAGAACCTGTCGTATTTGACCCTGTCGAAATGAAATTTGATGAATACGGCCGAACGTTTGTGTTGGAAATGCCGGGGTATCCCCTAAGGGATACAGATAGTCGTTTGGTTCAACTTAGAGATTCCGATGGAGATGGCCTATATGACCAAAGATTGGTTTATTCCGATAGCCTGGGAATCGCTTCATCCTTTTTGCCCTATAAGGGAGGTTTTTTGGTGGCCTCGCCCCCGAACCTCCTCTGGATTAATGACAACGACAATGACCTTATTGAAGATGAACGTAAAATTGTCATGGGCGGATTTAGTACGGGTAATCTACAACATAATTTTAATGGGCTCACCTATGGCCTCGACAATTGGATTTACGCCGCCAACGGTGGAAATTCAGGAAAGCCCTATTTTGAAGCTGATCCTAGAAAGGTGCTTGACCTTAGAGGGGGTGATTTTAGATTTAATATTGAGAAGCAAAAAATACAGCGTGTTGGAGAATCGTCAGGGGGATTTAAAATCACCTTTGATAATTGGGGCCATTTGTATGAAACGCATAATTTGGAACACATCTCCCATTTGGTGTTCGAAGACCGCTATATTGAGAATATGCCTGGATCCCCATTCCATGCCTTGACAAATATTTCCAATCACGATGAAAATGGCCTTTCTAGAATTTATCCGATAGGAGAACAGGATACCCGGGTAAATCATCCCGAGCAATCGGGTTATTTTTCCGGAGCATGCGGAATTACGTACTATGGCGGTGGGGCTTTCCCAGACGTATTTGACAATAGTATTTTGGTTGCCGATTGTGTCCTAAACCTAGTTCACCTGGATATTCTATCAAAAAATGGCAGCTCTTTCTCTGCAAAAAGGGGGAGGGATAAGGCCGAGTTCCTTGCTTCTTCGGATCGTTCATTTAGACCCGTAAATATGGCTACGGGTCCTAACGGTGCTTTGTATGTAGTGGACATGCATCGGGAGGTCATTGAACATCCTGAATGGATTCCGGATGAATTGGAGGAAAAAATGGACCTTAACGCGGGGAAGGAAAAAGGAAGAATCTATCGTATAACGCCTAAGAACCAAAAAAGCAGTGAAAATAGACCCTTGCCCAGCGATTTGAAAAAATTAGTTCTTTTGTTAGGCAGCGACAACCAATGGACGAGAACAACAGTCCAACGGCTTTTGGTCACCCAGAACAAACAGGAGGCTATTCCTTTGCTAAAACAACAATTAGAGAATTCGGCCAATCCTTTGGCCCGGTTACATAGTATTTGGACATTGGACGGATTGGAAGCCCTTGAAAAAAGAATAATAGTATCAAGTCTTGAAGATACGAGTCCCGAAATTCGTGAAAATGCAATCAAAATCGCCGAAAAAAGACTGGTGTTGGATAGTGGTTTTCTGAAGCCTCTTATTGTACTTACCAAAGATAAGGATGCACGTGTAAGAATGAGGGCTACTCTTGCATTGGGAACCCTAGCCCGCAAAGATAACTCTGATCATATTGCAAAAATAACAGAAGCCCTAATGGCAATGTTATCCGATACCGAAAGTGATTCTTGGATAGTCAAATCAATTGCGAGTGCCCTTCAAAGTCATGCTTTTGAGTCTACAAAAATTATACTGGCACAAAACTCCCAAAACCTTACCCAAAATCATTTTCAAATTCTTGAGCTATTTACCGAATTAATTGGAAAAGAGGGCACACCCAATCAAACACATCAGTTTCTGGCAGCTTTAGAGAAGAATAAAATGGCCATTGGTCCAAAGACCAAAATCATTGAGGCGTTGGCAAGAGGTTGGCAAAACAGTTCGCATCCAGGATTGGATAACAAAGCCAAGGGTTTATTTGCAATAGCCATAGAAGGAATCGAAGAAGGTCAGTCCCCTACTTTAATCAAAGCTACGGCAACCCTGCGATATGCGATGGCACTGCCGCCTTCATCCAAAATGGGTGATTTGATCAAGAGTGCAATGAAGTTAGTTTATGACCTCTCTCTTTCCACCGAAGAACGATTGGATCAATTACAACTTATTGGTCTTGATGATTTTGATAATAGAAAAGTGCTTCTATATTCGCTATTGGACAATAGACAACCATTGAGCCTGCAAATGGAGGCCATAAAGCAATTAAGGTCCTCCAATGACCGAACCATTGGCACCAAACTTCTTGGGCTTTGGTCAGGTTTTGGGCCCCAAACCAGGATGCATGCAGCCAACATCCTTCTTTATAAATCCTATAATCACGATTTATTATTGACGGCTATGGAAAATGGACAAGTAAACCTAGGTGAATTTAATTTGGATTTGGAACGACGTAGGGTTTTACTCTTTTCTAAAAACGAAGAAACTAGACGGCGTGCAGAGGCATTATTCTCAGACGCAGGTGTGGTCACAAGGAAAGACGCCATAGAAAATATGCGCCCTGCTTTAAACCTTGAGGGAAGCCCTACAAAAGGGGAAGAAGTATTTAAAACGACTTGCATCCAATGCCATAAACATGGTGATCTAGGAGTACATATTGGACCCAACCTTACCGAAATCAACAGAAAGAGCAAGGAGTCTTTACTGCATGATATTCTTGACCCCAACGCCGCAGTCGATACTGGGTATTTAAATTATCAGGTACGCGCAAAGGACGGCTCAATTTTTACCGGTTTGGTGTTTAATGAAACTGATACCAAAATTGGTTTGCGTATGGTAGGTGGTGAAGAAAGAACCTTCGATAAAAACGATATTACCGATTTTTCATCACTCGGCACTTCAATGATGTTCGAGGGATTGGAACTGAATATGAATCATCAAGAAATGGCCGATTTATTGGCCTTTTTACAACAATCCAAATAATTCAGTTTTAAATTTCGACCACTGGATCAATTCAACCGAACCTTAAGTACATAGTCATCGGCTGTTAAAAAAAGGATACTTTCATCAGCATTAAAGGCGCAATTGGATGTTGCTTGACCGGTATAGATCCGTGCAATGGGCTTACCACTACTATTGAATACCCAAGCCCCTCCCGGACCTGTTGCAAAAAGATACCCCTTACTATGCATTTTCATTCCATCGGGTAACCTTTGCTGGCCTTTTTGCCCTATTAAAGATGTGGCA
>JAGLKG010000270.1 GCA_023141835.1 Maribacter sp.
CCTGTGTTTTGGGAATGCTTTAATTGAAATAGCGTTTTTTGATCTTGGCTGCAAGAGGTAGTAATTAGGCATATGAATAAGAAATACAAAGTGTTTTTCATAGGATATAGACTAAGGATAATACTGAACTGTGTCAACTATTGTTAACAAGGATTTCGAAAAATTAAGAGTAGACCATGGATTTGAATTAATATTTCGGGTTAGCGACGAAAAGGAAAAATCAAAAATACAAAAAAGCCATGATTTAGCTTTATGCTAATCATGGCTTTTTATGGGTTTTAAAAGTTTTACAACTTAATAGGCAGGATCCTGCGTAATGGTTGCTTGACCATCTACTTGAGATCTATCAATTGCCTCAGTAGGAACAGGGAAAAACTCATGTTTCCCAGCTGTAAATGATTTCCCAACTAGATATTGTCTATGTTGAGACTCACTTGCCACATATGCATTTAGCACAGCAGCGGCTATTCCCCAACGTTGTAAGTCAAATATACGGTGTCCTTCCATGGCAAATTCCAATCGAGTTTCAAAACGAACAGCCTTTCTAGCTGTGGCTTGATCTGTCCAAGCAGCGTCATACGTAGCAATATCGTAATTAGCAGCAGGAACTCCTGCCTGAATCGTAAAGTCATTACGGTCGCCACCTTGGGTAGCTGCAGGTACAAAGCCAGCAGGATTTGCGGCCCTTGTACGTATAATATTGACAAGTTCCCTTGCTCTTTCCATGCTACCGACTTCAACTTCAGCTTCAGCCAACCACAATAGAACCATATCCAAACGCATAAGTCTGTAGTTGTTGGCAGATAAGTTACCCCAACCATTTATACCAAAACCTTCCATTTCGGCCACGTGCTTCTTAGAGAAGTAAGGACCTGCATACGAAAGGTCACGCACAAAGTCTACCTGATAAATTTTAAAATCCTTATACATTATTCCGGGTCTTCCCAAACTATGGTCTATTCTTGGATCCAATGTCCCAGTATGAAGCGAAAGGGTTGTTGTAGGATCTACATCAGGACTCACATCAACATCATCAAAAGTATCCAAAAGAGGAAGTCCAGCTGATGTTTGGTAAGCGTTTACTAAATTTTGCGAGGCTTGATAGAACCCACAGCAACCCCATGGGTCAGTATATGGGTGTGCCAATCCTGGGCCAGCAGCAGCAGCGTCGCCACTTGCACTACTTGTCGCATACTGAATTTCGAAAATAGATTCGCCGTTGTTTCTAGTGGCAACCAAAAAGTTATCTTCAAATTTGTCTACCAGGGAAAACGGTCCGTTATTTACGATATCGTCCAAGATAGTTTTTGCCTCACCCAATTTTCCTGCATTGGCATTACCCGAAGCATCCCATCCTTGGAACATTTTAGCCTTGGCTAAAAATGCTTTAGCTGCCCAACTGGTCGGTCTCCCAACTTCTCCTTGAGTAGCCGGCAAAACGGCTGCTGCTGCTACGAAATCAGCTTCAATCAACGGCCATATTTCTCGGTCATTAGGAACCTTGGTGCTTTCCACATTGTTAATGTCGGCCACCTCATCACTAATGTAAGGAGGCATTCTCCACATTTTACGTGCTTCCATATGAAACAATCCTCTTAAAAAGGTTGCCTCTGCTATGATCTGTGCTCTATTTGCTTCACTAATATCCTCAGTGTTTTTAGCTGCAACTATAGCGTCATTGGCTCTTGCTACACCTTTAAACAAACCTCTCCATTTATTGGTGATATGCCCATTAAATGATTGATAATCATAGGCTTCAATAAATGACTGCTCTGGCTGATCCCCTGCATCGGTACCTTTTAAGGCATCATCCGAAGCAATATTGAATACCCAGGCCTGGATATCATTGTTCCAAGGTGCCTGACCATCTAAACCTTGTCCATCAAGCATGGCATAGGCCCCCAATAAAATTCCATTGACCCCGTCTTCGGTTTCAAGGCTATTTGTACTAAACTGTCCCAATGGCGCGCGCGTTAGGAACTCGTCATTACACCCTGTAATGAGGAGCATTACCGTAACTACCGCTGTAAAAATTAATCTGATCTTTTTCATGATATATAGAATATATTATTTCTTATAATTTATTAGTTAAGGCTTACGCTAAGTCCTACGGTATAGATTCTAGAAACCGGCATATATCCACCATCAAAACCTAGAGTGGGATCACTATCCGTACCTGCTTGTATTTCAGGGTTTAAACCAGAATATTTAGTAAAGGTAGCAAGATTTTGTCCTTGAAGGTAGATTCGTGCATTCGATATTCCAAAGGGAGAAATAAGATCCGAAGGAAAGTTATACGACAAGGTTACACTCTTAAGCCTAAAATAGCTACCGTCTTCAAGAAAATAAGATGATGGTCTACTACTTATCTGATCATTGGCATCCATAATTGGAGCCGTAGCATTTGGATTAGCCGCTACCCACTGGCTTGGATCTGCCGTAGGATTAGAAGGCTGCCAAGCATCATATAAGGCTCTTTTGGAGCGATTTCCTTGAAAAGTGTTGAAATCCGCAAAGTAACGTACGTAGTTGTAAATTTCGTTGCCTTCGGATCCGTTTCCAAAAACATTAAGGCTTAAGTTTTTATAGCTCAAGTCTAAATTAACACCATAGGTGAAATCTGGGTGAGGACTTCCGATAATAGTTCTGTCATCATCATCGATAACGCCGTCATTGTTAATGTCGGCCACCTTAAATTTACCAGGAGCATTATAGCTTCCGTAGGTAGGCCATGCATCGGCCTCTTGCTGTGATTGGAACAAGCCTAAGGTTTTATACCCATAAAATGAAGATATAGGACGACCTGCTTCAGTTACTGTTAAAGAAGGAACTCTTGAAGAATATCCGAAGAATCTTGTATCAGGACTTTCATTCAATTTATCAACGTT
>JAGLKG010000271.1 GCA_023141835.1 Maribacter sp.
TTCCAGTATTGGTGGCTTGGTGTATGCGAAAGAAAAAGGGATTACCATTGGATTATGGGGATGATAACCTTGGTTATGTTGAAAATCTTCACAAGATGATGTTCAAAAAGCCGAACAAGGAATATGAGAAGAATAAGATTGTAATAGATGGCCTGGATAAGCTTTTGATATTGCATGCCGATCATGAGCAAAATTGTTCCACTTCAACAGTAAGGATAGTTGGTTCATCCCACGCTGGTTTGTTTGTTTCTTTATCAGCTGGTATTTCTGCATTATGGGGTCCCTTACATGGTGGTGCCAATCAAGCAGTTTTGGAAATGTTGGAGGCTATTGTGGCCGATGGTGGGGATACCAAGAAATATATGGCCAAGGCAAAAGATAAAAACGATCCATTCAGGCTCATGGGCTTCGGGCATAGGGTATACAAGAATTTTGACCCCAGGGCCAAAATAATAAAGAAAGCTGCAGATGAAGTATTGGCAGATTTGGGCATAGAAGATCCTATCTTGGAAGTAGCCAAAGGATTGGAGAAAGAGGCGCTTGAAGATCAATACTTTGTAGATAGAAAGTTATATCCGAATGTTGATTTCTATTCTGGAATTATTTATCGCGCATTGGGAATCCCAACAGAAATGTTCACCGTTATGTTTGCCATGGGCCGTCTTCCAGGCTGGATAGCACAATGGAGGGAAATGAGACTTAATAATGAGCCCATTGGCCGTCCAAGACAGGTTTATGTTGGAGAGACATCAAGACCGTTCATACCTTTGGACAAGAGATAGAGGATAAAAAATATCAAAAAATTTAGCCGTCATAAGCCTATTGGGAATATGACGGTTTTTTATTGCCTGAAAAACGGAATTCCTATATTAGCGCAAAATCGAACCATGTTGAACCTTAATGTAAAAGACGAAACTTCTAGGTTAAAAGCGGTGGTGTTAGGCACGGCCCATAAAAGTGGTGGAATACCAAAGCCCAAAGAGGCTTATGACCCCAAATCCTTGGAACACATTTTGGCAGGAACCTATCCCAAAGAGGAAGATTTGATTGTTGAAATGGAGGCTTTTGCCCGGGTTTTTAGAAGACACGGCGTAGAAGTTTTTCGTCCAGAAGTGCTTAAAGATTGTAATCAAATTTTTTCAAGGGACATTGCTTTCGTCATTGAAAATAAGTTGATCAAGGCAAATATTTTACCGGATAGGGAGGAAGAATTCGAGGCTATTTTACACGTTTTAGATAGAATTGACCCTGAATTGATCCTATACCCTCCAGAGGAGGTTCATGTTGAGGGAGGTGATGTTATGCCTTGGAACGACCATATATTTATTGGTACTTATACAGGCGAGGATTACCCTGATTACATTACCGCGCGGACCAATTGGGATGGCGTCGAGTACATTAAAAAGATGTTTCCTCGCAAAAAAGTAAAAGTATTTGAGTTAAGAAAATCTTTGACCAATCCCAAGGAAAATGCATTGCATTTAGATTGCTGTTTTCAGCCTATAGGAAAGGACAAGGCTATATTGCATAAAAATGGTTTTTTGGTCGAGTCGGAATATGAATGGTTATTGAATTATTTTGGAAAGGAAAATGTCTTTGAGATTACGGTCGATGAGATGTATCAAATGAACAGTAATGTATTTTCAATTTCCCCGAGCGTTGTGGTTTCAGAGCTTAATTTTACAAGACTTAATAATTGGCTACGAGAACAAGGTTTGACAGTTGAGGAAATTCCATATGCCGAAGTATCCAAGCAGGGTGGACTGCTTCGTTGTAGTACTTTACCGCTTATAAGGGAATAAGCCGCAAATAGGACTCATAAAAAACATTTAAAGATGCTTTGAATCAATATGTTATAGAGAATTATTCTATTACACCTTCCGAACTGATGCTTTCCAATATTGAGAGTGATAGTTTCTATAGACTATCTATTTTGAAGTTCTTTCAAAAAGGCTCAAAGGAGCCGTTTTTGGACAATTCCGTTAAAATTTGAATGGTTTTTTGACCATCCTTGCAATCAACAAATAAGTGATCATGGTAATATCCTGCCATTATATTGCAACTGATGTTGTTCTTGGCGAGCAAAGTCGAAATAATAGCAGTGAGTCCCACAGCTTCTAGGGATGAGTGAATGCTAAGTGTTATCCACGAAGCGATATACGTATAAGGCAAGTTATAAGCGTCTGCTTTTTGCCGTTCCATGACAACGGTTGTTCCTTCTGTTTCCTTAAACTCACATAAGATATCCTTTCTCTGTATGTTCTTGACGGTTTTTAGTGTCGAAATTATGTATTCACCAGTATTAAGCACGGGTTTCATGCCCGCAATCAATTTTTTAAGATGAGTTTGTCCAGACATCAATCTAATTTTAGGAAACGGTTTGGCAATCTTTGTCACTTTAGGTAAAAGGTTCCTTCTTTGGTTAAATAAAATACCATAAAAGTCATAATTTAGCCCTTAAGGATTGTAAATGTACAAACATCAGGTTCAAGTAAGATTCTAATGAAACAAATTACCAACACTATAGTAATGATTCGCCCGGTCGGTTTTCGTATGAACGAGCAGACTGCGGTGAATAATTATTTTATGGAAAAGATAGATGTGGCGGATACATCAATCAATGAAAAGGCGCAGGAAGAGTTTGACGCGTTTGTGGCCGTTTTGAGGGTCAAGGGTGTCAATGTCATTGTGGTTGAAGATACCAAACAGCCGGATACCCCCGATGCTATTTTTCCAAATAACTGGATATCGTTTCATGCCAGTGGAACCGTAGGACTGTACCCGATGTTTGCGAAAAATAGAAGAAAGGAAAGGCGGGAAGATATTTTGGATATCCTTGAAGAAAAAGGATATCTTATAAAAGATGTGGTTGATTATACATCCGCAGAGGACGAAGGCCTATTTTTGGAAGGGACTGGAAGTATTCTTTTGGATAGGGTGAACCAAAAAGCCTATTGTGCCTTATCGGAAAGGGCGCATGAAGAATTGTTTATTGAATTTTGCGAGGATTTTGATTGTTTTCCTGTCATTTTCACGGCTTATCAAACGGTTAACGGAGAGCGTTTGCCCATTTACCATACCAATGTTATGATGGCTATGGCGGAGTATTTTGCCGTTATCTGCCTAGATGCCATAGATGATAAAAAAGAACGTAAGAACGTTGTGGACCATTTAAAAAAGGATGGTAAAAAGATTATTGTAATTACCGAAGAACAGATGCATCATTTCGCTGGAAATATGCTACAAGTTGTTGGGGTAGATAATCAAAGATTTATGGTAATGAGCTCGGCTGCATATCATAGTTTGGACACGTTGCAAATAGAGGACATAGAAAAATATGCTGAAATTATACATAGCTCTTTGCATACCATTGAGACCTGCGGAGGGGGTAGTGCCCGTTGTATGATGGCGGAAGTGTTTTTACCCTTGGCCTAGTGTCCTATAAAATGTTACTTTTATTGAACGAGTAAAGTCTTTAAAGGATTATTGAATTTTTCAGTAAACAGGCTTAAATAATTCTCCCAATCCTCCCTATTTTTAAATTGACCACTTTCTTTCCAACCAAACCCCGCAAAATAGACCACCTTGTTATTTTTAACTTTTAAATGAGCATAGGCGTTGCTAAGGTCTTTTTCTTGAACATCGTATTTTTCGTATCCCAAAAAATAATCAGGGGTGGCAATAATTGCCGTTCCTAGCTCGGAACCCCCATGGAGCTACCAGTAACTGATCCATACTTTTTTTTTCATTATCGGTAACTTGTCCATCTTTTTCATGAAGAGCCATTCCTGCGCTATCGAGCATCGCTGTCCATGCCCAAAGCGAATGTTCTGGTTTTTGGTCTGCCTTTCCCAGTTTTATTTCCCCAATAGCGGATATTGCAAAACCCAGAAGCGAAAGCATACACCCAAGCCCAAAATAATTTCGCACTCAAACAGAGGTATCCTCAATAGCGTTATAGCTAAGTTCAGTCGAAAAAAAATGATAATTGAGAACAAGAAAAGTATCCCAAGGGATACAGAGAGGAGTGGGTTCTTTTTTAAAAGTTTGTCGTTTAGAATTGTATTGGGCATTTTCGCTGGAATAAAGTTAACCAAAACGCTTTGGGTACATCAAATATTCACTGAAAAGCATAAAAAATGTGTAGTTTTGCAGCCTAAATTGACAAGAGCAATGAGCATTCAAGATGTCCTGACCATTAAAGTAAAGAAAGCCGTTTCTAACATTTACAATGTGGATTTGCCCACCGTGGAATTTCAGCCGACCAGGAAAGATTTTGAAGGTGATATTACTGCGGTCATATTTCCTATGCTTCGCTTTGTAAAAGGGAATCCTGAAGTGATAGGAACCCAAATTGGTGAATATCTTCAGGAACAGCTTGATGAGGTTTCTGGTTTCAATGTGGTAAAAGGGTTTTTAAATATCGTCATCGGCGATGTCTTTTATTTGGATTTTTTCAATTCGATTAAAGCTACCGACAATTTTGGATATGTAACCCATGTTGGCGAAGATGCGGTAATGGTTGAATATTC
>JAGLKG010000272.1 GCA_023141835.1 Maribacter sp.
TATCAAATAGAATCCTTGCCCGACCCTATGGTGCTTACTATGCCAGATGCAATAGGTCAGATAAAATATAATATCAAGATCCAGGGAGCCAATACCATTCAGCTCAAAGTGGTATCAGAAATCAATCAAGCAGTGATTCCCCCGATGTATTATGAAACATTGAAAGATTATTACAAGAAAATGATAGAAAAGATGAATGAAAAAGTAGTTTTGTCTAAAATATCAAGTAATGGGGATTCAAAAAGCGCAGCAGGAGGTAGATAATTGGATAAAGAACCATGGTGTTCGTTATTTCAATGAGCTTACCAATATGGCCCAACTTACTGAGGAAGTAGGAGAGGTAGCACGCATTATCGCACGCCGATATGGCGAGCAGAGTGAAAAGGAATCGGATAAGAACAAGGATTTGGGTGAAGAGTTGGCAGATGTACTCTTTGTGGTATTGTGTTTAGCCAATCAGACGGGGATTGATTTGCAAAAGTCCTTTGATAAAAAGTTGGAGATAAAATCCAAAAGAGACCATGATAGGCACCAAAACAATGAAAAGCTCAAATAGTAGTATATTTGCGTTTCGTTTTTAAACCTATCTGACTTGAAATTACACCTATCCGGCCCGGCCAAAAAATCAATAAAATCCAGTATTCAAATAACCGGCTCAAAAAGTGAGTCTAATCGGTCATTGTTGTTGCGGTCATTGTTCCCAAAAATTTCAATTAGCAATCTTTCTAACTCTGATGATGCAGAAGTGATGCAAAAAGGCCTTAAAATTTCCCACGGGGAAGTCGATATACATCATGCGGGAACAGCAATGCGTTTTTTAACAGGCTATTTTGCTTCCCAAGAAGGAAAAGAGGTCGTTCTTACAGGCTCCAAGCGAATGACAGAGCGCCCGGTAAAAGTATTGGTAGAAGCTTTAAAGAGTTTAGGTGCCGATATAGAATATGTAACTAATGAAGGTTACCCCCCAATAAAAATAAAAGGCAAGAAACTCACGAAAAATGAAGTTAGCTTGCCGGCCAATATTAGCAGTCAATATATCTCGTCTTTATTGTTGATTGCCCCAAGTTTAGAGAATGGTTTGGAAATTGAATTGATGGGTAAGATCACCTCTGTTCCCTATATTGAAATGACCTTGGGACTGTTAAATCAAATTGGAGTGGAAACCTCTTTTAAAGAGAATATCATAAAGGTCTCACCAAAAACTTCTGTTGGGCCTAAGGAATTGGTAGTTGAATCTGATTGGAGTTCAGCATCATATTTCTATAGTGTAGTGGCCCTTTGCGAAATAGGAACCGAAATAAAATTAAGTGCCTATAAAAGGTATAGCCTACAAGGAGATAGTGTGCTTTCAAAGATTTATCAAGATTTTGGGGTTAAAACCACATTTTATGAAAATGAGATTGTTTTAAGAAAAATAGAGAATTGTAAATTGCAAATAATCACTTGCGATTTGGCCAATGCACCAGACATAGCCCAAACCATTGCAGTCACCTGCTTCGGGTTGGGAGTTGGTTGTGAATTAACAGGTCTGCATACTCTTAAAATCAAAGAGACCGATAGGTTGGAGGCAATGCACATGGAGCTTTCCAAATTAGGAGCTAAAGTTATGGTGACCGATAAATCCTTGACTCTTGAACCAACTAAGGAAATAATCCCGGATGTTTCCATTGATACCTATAATGATCATAGAATGGCTATGGCATTTGGCCCATTGGCCATTAAAACAACCCTAAATATCAATGATGCCGAAGTGGTTTCCAAGTCATATCCTGACTTTTGGGAAGATCTTAAAAAACTGGGATTTGATATTCAATCATTATAATTAGCATTTAATCGCTGATTTACTTGACAACCCCTATGCTGCAGTTGTATATTTGCAGCCGAAAAAATTATTATTTTAAATTAGAATAATTGTCATATGAAATTATCTCACTTCAATTTTGAGCTTCCAAAAGATTTATTGGCCGAATACCCTGCAGAAAATAGGGATGAGTCCAAATTAATGGTTGTACATAGGGATACTGGTAAAATAGAACATAGAATGTTCAAGGATCTTATCGAGTATTTTGATGAAGGTGATGTCATGGTATTGAACAATACTAAGGTGTTTCCTGCTAGGCTGTATGGTAATAAAGAAAAAACGGGGGCAAGAATAGAGGTGTTTTTACTTCGAGAACTGAATGAAGAACAAAGACTTTGGGATGTTCTTGTAGATCCTGCCCGTAAGATTCGGATAGGTAATAAATTATATTTTGGTGATGACGAAAGTGTAGTTGCCGAAGTCATTGATAATACAACGTCGAGAGGAAGAACACTACGGTTCTTATATGATGGCTCTTATATTGATTTTAGGAGAAAATTGCGAGATCTTGGCGAAACACCATTGCCTAAATATATAAAGAGAGAGGTTGAACCGGAAGATGAGGATCGTTACCAAACCATTTACGCTAAGCATGAAGGTGCGGTTGCGGCGCCCACTGCTGGACTCCATTTTTCAAAACATTTATTAAAGCGATTGGAAATAAAAGGGGTAGACTTTGCCGAAGTGACCTTGCATGTAGGTTTAGGAACATTCAATCCGGTTGAGGTCGAGGATCTATCCAAACACAAAATGGATAGTGAAGAGTTGATCATTGATGAAAGAGCTACAGAAGTCGTGAACTCGGCAAAAACAAACAAACGTAAAGTTTGTGCTGTAGGTACTACTGCTATGCGCGGATTGGAAAGCGCGGTTTCTTCAGTACATACTTTGAACACCTTTGATGGGTGGACAAACAAATTTGTTTTTCCACCTTATGATTTTAGTATTGCTAATTGTATGATAACTAATTTTCACTTGCCAAAATCAACATTGTTGATGATGGTATCTGCTTTCATTGGTCATGATTTAATGAAGAAAGCATACAAAGAGGCAATCTTGGAAGGCTATAGATTTTATTCTTATGGCGATGCCATGTTGATTGTTTAGGATTATAAAACAATAATTGAAAATCCTGCCTTACCTAAAACAATCGTTTAGATGGGCAGGATTTTTTTCTTTTGGATGGAGGAGAGCATAAAAAAAAAGGACATTAGGGCACTGACCCTGGAACAACTACGAGAGTTTTTTACAACTAATGGTGATAAAGCTTTTAGAGGTAACCAGGTCTATGAATGGCTTTGG
>JAGLKG010000273.1 GCA_023141835.1 Maribacter sp.
TATGGTGATGTCATTATGGAAATGGATTGGTCCGTCGGTCAAATCGTAAATAGTTTGGAAGAGTACGGTCTTACGGATAATACGTTGGTGATCTTCGTTTCTGATAATGGGCCGTGGTTGAATTTTGGAAACCATGCAGGTTCAGCTGGTGGTTTGCGCGAAGGCAAGGGTACCAGTTTTGAAGGGGGGCAGCGCGTACCTTGTATAATGAAATGGCCTAAAATGATTCCTAAGGGTTTTGTTTCTAATCAATTGGCGGCAACTATGGATATATTGCCAACTTTTGCTGCTATTACCGGAGCGCCGCTGCCAGTAAAAAAAATTGATGGAGTAAACTTGCTACCCATGCTTCAAGGCAATATAGAGGAGAGCCCTAGAAAATCATTGTATTATTATTATCGAAAAAATAGTTTGGAGGCAGTCAGAACAGAAAGATGGAAGCTCGTATTGCCGCATAGTTATCGTTCATATGACCAAATACCGGGAGAAGATGGTCTTCCCGGAGCATATGGAAATGGAGAAACTGGTCTAGCTTTATACGACTTGCGTCGTGATCCCGGCGAAAGATATGATGTAAAGGAGAAGTATGGTAATGTTATTCAAGAGTTACTTATCTTGGTAGAGCAAGCTCGGGAAGATTTGGGAGATGATTTAACGAATTCTGTAGGTCATAATAGACGTGCCCATGGCAGTATTGAGTAAGCGATTGAAAAAATTAATAACGAAGCAACATGAAAATGACATTTAAAATAATTATTGGTTATAGTATATGGATATTGTTCACATTAACGGTGAATGCCCAAGAGGTTGACAAGAACGAAAAGAGACCCAACATTATATTTATTCTTAGCGATGACCATGCTTATCAAGCAATTAGTGCCTATGGTCACGGACTTAATGAAACTCCAAATATTGATCGGATAGCGAAACAAGGTGCCATTTTCAATAAGGCCTTTGTAACCAATTCAATTTGTGCGCCAAGCCGTGCGGTAATTCTAACCGGGAAACATAGTTTTTTGAATGGCAAGGTCGATAATGTTCAGCCTTTTGATTGGGAACAGTCCAGCTTTCCAAAACTATTGCAGTCTAATGGATATAAAACGGCATTGATCGGAAAAATACACTTAAATGGTCTGCCATTGGGTTTTGATTATTCTGCGGTACTTCCCGGGCAGGGGGCTTACTATAATCCTGATTTTCTAATCAACGGAAAGAAAGAACGAATAACTGGATATGTCACCGATATTACAACCGACTTAACACTCGAATGGCTTAAGGATCAGAAGGATGATAAACCTTTTTGTGTTTTTTATAACCAAAAGGCCCCGCATAGAAGATGGCTTCCTGCCATACGTGATGCTGAAAAATATACCCAAATGAACTTTAAGCAGCCCGAAACCCTTTTCGATGATTATAAAAATAGGGGTGCCAGTGCCAAGACTGCTGAAATGGATATTCTTGGTCATATGAACCTGACCGGTGATAACAAAATCTATCCCAGCACTTTGGATGAGATGGGTTTGGCGGAAAATATGGACTACAATTCTAGAGCTTTTGACCTTTCCGTAGGTCGAATGAACAAGGAACAAAGAGCAGCTTGGGATGCAATTTACGGGCCGATTAATGAGCAGTTTAAGTCAGCGTACAAGGAGATGTCTGACAAAGAGTTGAAAATATGGAAATACCAACGCTACATGCAAGACTATTTAGGTACCATCGAATCAGTAGACGATGGAGTAGGAAAGGTGCTTGATTTCTTAGAAGAAAGTGGACTGGCTGAAAATACGATTGTCATATACACTGCCGATCAAGGCTTTTATCTTGGTGAGCATGGTTGGTTCGACAAACGATTTATGTACGAAGAATCATTAAGAACACCTTTGTTGATAAGATATCCGAAGGAAATTAAGCCTGGTACCGAGGTAAATGAACTGGTTCAAAACCTGGATTTTGCACCCACATTGTTAGAGTATGCAGGCGTAACCATACCATCTGAAATGCAAGGCGCCTCTTTTCGAAAGTTGGTAAACAAAGAAAATTTAGAATGGCGAGATGCCATTTACTATACCTATTATGAATATCCTTCTGTGCATATGGTGAAAAGACATTATGGCGTACGAACGGTCCGATATAAATTAATGCATTTCTATTACGATGTAGATGAATGGGAAATGTACGACCTCGAAAAAGATCCACAAGAAATGAATAACATATACGGTAATCCCGAATATGTGGGTATTCAAGACATGATGCATGGGCGGCTGACCGAAATGCGCAAAAAATATGGTGATTCAGATGAAAATGACCAACGGTTTTTAAAGGAATATTTAGAGGCAGTTCGCAAATAGTGGATCATATGCGGTCATTGATGTATCTGCAAAGGTTAATTTGCGAACTTCTTTGATTAAAATTGTATTTGACCAAGGCATCATTTTAAATTCTAAGCAGATACAAGGGTGACATACTTTTTAAAATGCCCAACATCTCAAAATAATGGCACATGACGAACAATGAATACAAAGTTATGATACTTAAAAATACTATTTTTCCTACGTGGCCATTGCTGCTTTTTCTAGCTCTTTCAGCTCAGATAATCAATTCACAGCAAGTCGATGGAGCTAAATTAAGGCCTAATGTAATCGTATTTATCGCCGACGATGTCAGTTGGAACGACTTGGGCTGTTACGGTAACACCTTTGTTCAAACCCCGAACATCGACAAACTGGCCAATAACGGAATAAAGTTCACAAATGCTATTCTAACCGCGAGTTCGTGTAGCCCAAGTCGCATTAGTATCATGACCGGAAGGTATCCGCACAATACGGGCGCGGCCGAACTACATACACAACCCAAGGTAGATTTCGGTTCCATAGCTTCCCAATTAAGAAATAAGGGCTATTATACCGGTCAGGCTGGAAAATGGCATATGGGTGAACTGCTCAAAAAAGGATTCGATAAAATTTATGAAAAATTGGAAGAAAACGGCGATGGCGGTGAAAACCAGTGGATTCGTTCCGTACAGGAAAGAGATAAAAAGAGTCCGTTCTTTTTCTGGTTTGCTCCTTACGATGCGCATAGGGATTGGGGTGAAAACGACTTTTCCAATACTCATAATCCAAAAGATATTGATGTTCCTCAGACCTTAGTGGATAACGATTCCACTCGTATGGATCTCGGAAATTATTATGACGAGATCAAACGTTTCGACCACCATGTGGGCAAAGTAGTGGAAGAACTTAAAAAGCAGGA
>JAGLKG010000274.1 GCA_023141835.1 Maribacter sp.
GGTTATTTTAATCATGTCTGACAATGGAAGACCTTTTCCAAGAGATAAGACACGAATGTACGATTCAGGCATGAAGACCCCTTTTATAATCCATTGGCCCAGAAAGATCAAAAAGGGAAGTATTAGCAGTAGTTTGATAAGTAGCGTGGATATCGCGCCCACAATCATGGATCTCTGTAAGGTAGAGGCTCCAAAAAGTTTTCAGGGAGACAGTTTTGAGCAAGTTCTTTCCGATCCGGAAACGGATTTTCGCAAATATGCCTTTGCCGAACACAATTGGCACGATCACGAGGCCCACGAGCGTATGGCGCGTACTAAGAATTTTATCTACGTTATGAACTCACGACCACAATTTCAGAATCAAGGACCAGCGGATGCACTTGGAAGTCCTGCCTTTCGTTCCCTGTTAAAAGCAAATAGAGAAAACGTCCTGACGCCTGCACAATCGGATATTTTCCTAGCACCTAGACCTTCTGAAGAGTTGTACTCCGTTAAGAACGATCCGTTGCAACTCAACAATTTAATAGGCAATGAATCTTTCGACACGGAACACATGGCATTGAGAAACGTACTTTTAAAATGGATGGAAGAAACAGGCGATACCGTACCCGAAAACTTGACCAAGGACTGGTACACTCGAGATACCGGTAAAAAGATAGAAACCAATTTCGAAATCAGGGGAGAAATGCCTGGCGAAAGCTTAAGAGCGGATAGAATTAACCAAAAAGATAAATTTTAATGCTTATTTGGGCATAATCAACTCCAATAACTCCCCCTCTTTTTCTGGGTAGCGTGCCTCTTTATTTTTCATTTCACTGGCTAGTGTCATCATCATTATTTTGAGCTGCTCAGGATATTCATCTGCCATATTATTAGTTTCAAACGGGTCTTCTTTTAGGTTGAACAGTTCATATCGTGGCTCTTTATCTACCTGATAATGGTAGATGATTTTCCAGTCTAATTGAACCAGGCTGCTAAAGTAATTAGTACGGTGATTATGGGGGAAATGGTTTAGAAATAACTCATCACGTATTTCGTTTTGCTTAGCCATAAGCTGATCTTTAAGGTCAAAACCATCCATGACAAAACCTTCAGGCGAATTCACATTGGCTACCTGACACAGGGTTGAAAAAATGTCCAAAACAGAACCCATTTGTTGTTGGATGGCATTTTGCGCGATAGGTAATTTTTTTTGAGAGAATGCATTTTCATTGGGTATAACCCACGATGCAATAAATGGTATACGCATACCACCTTCCCAGTGATTACCTTTTTTTCCTTTCAGCGGTGATGAACTACTGTAGTTGTTTTCAATGGGTAGAGGAGCATCCGAACCATTGTCTCCCAGGAAGAAGATAAGGGTATTCTCTCCTAATCCCTGATCTTTCACATGTTGCACTATATCCCCTAGTGATTTATCAATGCCTTCAATTAGTGTGGCATAAGCTTGAGCCTTTTCAGACATATCCGAGTCTTTATAGTTTTCGGCAAAACGGGGATCCGAATAAAAAGGAGCATGTACAGCATAATGCGCCATGTTAAGGAAGAAAGGCTTGCCTTCTTCTTTGGCTTGAGATATGGCCAAATTTGCTTCTAAGGTTAATGCCTCTGACAGAAATATATCTTTGCCATGGTATTTCTCTAAACCCGGTACAGCCCTTGCTTTATTACCCCCTGTATATCCAAAACCTTCCGTGCCAAGGTAACTCCCTGGTTGTCCAATCGAGCTACCGGCAATGTTAACATCAAAACCTAAATTAAGTGGATCTTCCCCTTCACTGTTGAATGGTCCAAAATGAGCTTTGCCTACATGAATTGTTTTATAGCCTGCTTGTTGTAAGATTCGCGGAAGTGTTACCGATTCTTTGGTAAGTCCTTTCCAGTTCCAATTGGCTGGTCCAAACTCGGAGCGATTATTCTCCTCAGATTTAATCCAATTGGTCACCCCATGGCGAGCAGAGTTCTGACCCGTCAAAATTGATGTTCGCGAAGGTGAACAAACCGAGTGTGCATAAAAATTTGTAAAGCGAATACCTTGCTCTGCAAGCTTTTCCATATTGGGTGTTTTATAATAATCATTCAACGGATATTTTACCGAATTACCATTCGTATCTGTCAAAAATGGAACTGAAGTATCCATTAGCCCCATATCATCTACTAGAAAAACAATAATGTTTGGAGGGGTATTTTCTTTTGCTGGGGAATTACATGAAGTTACACAAAGCAATGAGAGCAGTGCAAAAACTGAAAATTTTATTTTTAATCCAATCTGGGTTTTCATTACTCTATTTATTTTCTGATTATAATTCTGTTTTCTCAGCATGTTTGGATAGGACGCTCAAAGTAAACCACTAAAAACGAATTAAAGTGGGCATTGTAAACCAAGTGCTCAGAATCGATTCCTTTGTGGTTAAATTTAGTGTTTATTTTTTAGTTTTTTTCGCATTGATTCCCCTTTGATGTCCAATCTATGTGCTGTATGTACCAGTGTGGACATGCAATAAAAAAGGGGAGGTTTAATTAAGAGTCAAGCCGCTACTTATTGATTAAATATTTCCATTTCAAATATTTTCATTGTTTGCACTTAAAGTTGACTGGCTGAGAACCAAACTCAAGTCAAATCTTTGGAAGATTTAATTTGTCGTTTGTATGAATATTTCTATTTACCTTTATTTTGATATGTAAAATTGAGACTTAGGTTACTTTTCGGTTAGCTGTTTTTGAAGAAGTAAAGTAACGTATTGATATTAAACATATTGTGGATAGACAGTAAGTTCTGTCATCTCGACTTTAACATTTAAAACTTGATAATCAATTGATTATCGGGTTTTTGCTTTTTAGGGATGTATCGAAAACAGACGGTTTTGTATTAAAATCCAGTATAAAGGTCAACACATCGGATAACAAATTATTTCAACTGTTCCAACCTATTGAAAATCAGTTTAGGTAGAAAAAGGTTCATCCTTGGGGAGCGATTCGAACCGGTATTTTTCTGCAATATGCAAAGGTTGATACACCAGTTTATTTCTTTATCCAATGCCAACACTTTACAATATTTAGTAGTTAGTTGGTCTAATCCGGTATCCCCCTGGCTATTTTACGGGTTCTTAAACGTTGGATTTCGGTATCGACTACAAACGGATGAACGAAGTTCGGTTTTGGAAAGGAAGGCATCTTTTTAAGATTTGAAAATTGCCAATCAATAGCATTGGATCGGTCCTTTGGAGCAGGATTATTCCATCTGTGTAACCTTAATGGTTTAATAAATACAAAAACCTTATCATTCCATAAAAACTAACTATCGATATATTAATTTTCAGCACTCATAAAATGTTAATTTTGTACAAAATTAGTTATGGAATTGATAAAAAAAGCACTTGAATTTGATAAAAGGAAGATGAGTAATATGTCTACCAGCGATAGGGTGTCAGCTTCCAGAGAGGCTAAGGAACTAGTATTAAAGATCAATGAGATCTACAAAGAGACTAGGAATCCTGAATTAATGGAGGCAATGAAACTAATCACGGAAAAAAAGCGTAAGATAGATAAACGATTAAAGTTCAGGCCAACGGCATAATCAAAATTCTGTCATTCATTAAATGGTTGCTTCCCAAGGATTTCTCCATACAATGCCCATACAAGAAAACATGCATCTGGGTTATCTTGCTCAATTTGGGATGAATGTCAACGTCAACCAAGAACTTATCTATTGCATAAAGTGAGTCATCAGCTTCATTTGCGTTGAGACTTGTTATAAACTCACCAACGTCCTATAGAACATCCTATTGCTCCTGTGCTGACTTCTCCATATAGCTACACCTAGCTTTCTCCATAAAGCCAGCTGGCCCGTTCACTAAAAAGATTTACCAAATCTTTTTTTAACGCTCCGCCCTCCAGGTAATTGTATCCTCCTTCACCCGATCCCTGTATCGCATCTACATACTTACCTTTTGTAGGGCGTTGCAATGATGTGCTTGCTTATCACGCCCACAAGGGACTTGCACCCTCTAGATTAATTTCATTATATTCAAATAATCACAAAGACGCCCATGCTGGGCACACACAAAAGATAAAATGCCTATTCCTTTTCATTTTTGCTGTCTTAAAGATCGGGGAAACTCAAAACAACCTACTAACGAAAACCCTACTTTAATTCGTGCTGGTCTTGGTAGTTTGTAGTGGCATGTCAAATATTTATAAAGGCATTAGCAATAATTAAAATTTCCTTTCCGGAAGACCCTACAGCCTTTGGTCTTTGTATTCTAAAAGGATTTTGAATAGTAAAAGTCATAACTTAAAACAATAAAGGGGATGCTGTCAACCCGACGAACTGCCATTTCGGCAATATCAAAGCACTGGTAGATTTTTGATATTCAGGTCTATGTGATTTTAAACATATCAAACAAAATCTACTCATCATACGTTCATTTTTGTGCTTCCATTTTAATTTGCATCTTTGTAATATGCCGTTCAAAAAAACATTTCGCGTCAATGAAATGCCCTGGATTCTAATTCCAGGGTTGTAAGACCATTACACGTGCTTCCGTTTTTTTATTCTTCAATTTTTTTTAACGTTTTAATTTTTCTAACATGAGTAATGTAATTGTATTAGGTGCTGGTATGGTGGGTAGTACTATGGCCATTGATATGGCAAAGAATCATGAAGTAACACTGGCTGATTTAAATAAGAATGTGCTGGATACTATAAAATCAAAGCATAGCAATTTAACAATCCTGCAGTTGGATGTAACCGATATAGTGGTCTTACAGAGTACCATAAAAAAATATGACCTGGTCATATGTGCCGTACCAGGCTTTTTGGGATTTAGAACTTTAAGAGCCATTATTGAGGCGGAAATGAATGTAGTGGACATTTCTTTTTTTCCTGAAAATTCTTTGGAGTTGTATGCATTGGCCAAAGGAAAAAATATAACTGCCATTGTAGATTGTGGCGTTGCTCCGGGAATGGATAATGTAATATTGGGCCACTATAACGAAAAGATGAAGCTGACAGATTTTGAATGTTTGGTAGGGGGCTTGCCGAAAGTTAAAAAATGGCCATTTTGCTATAAGGCACCTTTCTCCCCAATTGATGTAATTGAGGAATATACGCGACCGGCCAGATATGTGGAACATGGGAAAGAAGTGGTCCGTGAACCTTTAACCGATTGTGATTATGTCGAGTTTGATGGGATTGGAACGTTGGAGTCCTTTAACTCGGATGGGTTGAGATCTATAATTCACACCATGCCCCACATTCCCAATATGAAAGAAAAGACCTTACGTTATCCCGGTCATGTTGAATACATAAGAGTCTTAAAAGAAAGTGGCTTCTTCAATGAGGAAAAGATAGAAGTTAATGGTAACCCAATTTCTCCTTTGGAATTTACCAGTAAAATTCTTTTTAACGAATGGAAATTGGGGGAAACGGAAAAAGAATTGACCGTGATGAGGGTTACTTTGAAAGGAGAGAATGCCAATGGACAGAAGGAGGAGATAGTGTATAACCTGCATGATGAATATTGTGAGGATACCAACACATCATCAATGGCAAGAACAACGGGGTATACCGCTACGGCGGCTGCAAATCTATTTTTAGAAGGCCTGTTCTCCGAAAAAGGAGTCTTTCCACCAGAACTCGTTGGTAAGCACGAGGTTTGTTTTAACTACTTCATCAAATATCTGGAAGAACGGAACATCCATTATATAAAAAGCTCGCGTTTAATTTAATATTAGGCAGACAGATTTTATAACTTATTTGGTGCTAGTTGATATTTTGGTGTCATTAAATGTTCTCTGGCCCAATTGGGGTATCTGCAGTCGAAGCCAACGACTTTTTTTGAATTTTATAGATTGGGTCTGATCATTTTGTTTCTAAGATTTAGTTTGTTTAAGGTTTTAAAGAATTGACAATATTCATTTGTTGAATATTAAATTTCAATTAATCTTGCAAATCAGGATTGAATAATAATATTTCCAGAACTCTTTATAATGGTCTTGCTGCAAATAAGTGTTAAAATATTGTACACTTTGTGTAAAAAAAGTTCACATATTTAAAAAATAAGATTCATTTAATTAAAGCTAACTACATGGTAATCTTTCTATTATGATTTAGGCATGTTCTTTGCTTATGCCATAAAATCACTTCCATATAGAATAGTATTAAATGAGTTGAAATGATCTTCATTTTAGTTTTGATGCCGCGGATACCATCGGTAGGTTTTTAGCAACAATAATTAGACACTTGACCAATGTATCCACTTATTTGATGGTAAATCGTAACTAAAAACATTAAGAGCTTAGAACTGTCTTAGATTAAAAGCGCCTTTGGATAAACCATTATTTTAAAATCAAAAAAATGATTAGGCATTACTTAAAAGCAGCATTTCGGAATTTATTAGGAAATAAGTTCTATACCACTATAAACATTGCTGGTCTTAGTATTGGGATTGCGGTCTCGATTATGATATTATCATTTGTATGGTTTGAACGTAGTTTTGATCGTTTTCATTCTAAATCTGACCAGATATACAGAATAATTCAAACAAAGCGCGTTTTTGAAGAAGAAGAGATTACGGGTCTAACACATTTTGGATTAGTACCTGCACTAAAAGAGGATTTTCCAGAAATTATACAGGCTGGTCGTTTATTCCACGTTTATTGGCCTGGCGTTGAAATGAGCAATGATACAGGGGAGTTTGTTAAAAACATGAATGAATTGATTGTGGCGGACCCTGAGATATTCGATATTTTCGATATTCAATTTATTCACGGGGATCCTGCAACGGTATTTGAAGACCCTAACTCCATTATACTAACTGAAGAGGAATCTCAATTATTTTTTGGCAAAGATAATCCCATTGGTGAATTTATTACGATTCCCACACAAGAAGGGGAAGATGATATAAGATTAAAGGTAACTGGGGTGGTAAAGTCAATGCCAAAAAATTCTCATTTTCACTTTAAACACCTTATTCCTCAAAAAAGATTTCCAATGGGCGATAATAGTTCATTTGTAGGGGGGTGGTACACCTCGTACGTTGTACTTCCAAAAGATTTCAATCCGGATATTCTAACAAAAAAACTCCCTGATTTTGTTATAAAACACTATACTGCTGGAATTGAAGAATGGGTTAAAATAAGCTATGATGAGTGGATAAAAACCGGCGGATATTGGAAGTTGAGTCTTCAACCATTGAAACAAATTCATTTAGGGGAATATTCCTTTTGGGAGCCATATTATATATATGAAAATCAAGGGAACTTGTTTCGTGTCCAGATCTACACATTTATGGCCTTACTTATTATTTTTCTTGCCAGCATCAATTATATAATTTTAGCAATTGCCAAATCAGGAATACGGGCAAAAGAAGTTGGTGTTCATAAAGTAATTGGGGCAACTCGAAAACAGCTCATCTATCAATTTTTGGTCGAATCTATTGTACTTAGTTCCATTGCCTTCCTTGTTGCAATAATTATGATTCAATTATTTGCTGAATCTTTTTATGGACTATTAGAAATACAAACCTTTTATCGTTATGCCGAAATTGTATTTATTTTAATAACCTTTTTTGGGTTTACGTTGGTAATTGGTGTGTTGGCAGGAAGTTATCCCGCATTCTTCCTTTCTGCCTTCAGGCCCATACAAGCACTAAGGGGACCTCTGTTTGAAAAGGTAAAAGGAATGAAAGTCAGGAACAGTCTGGTTGTTTTTCAATTTATTATCACCGTTATATTAATAATTTCTAGTATTACTGTATACAAACAGTTTGTATATATGCAAAATAAGGATCTAGGTTTTGAAAAGGAGAATATTATTATACTTAGAAATTTAATTGGCAACTTGTATTTTAGCAAGGGACATGAACTGTCTTTTACGGAGAGCGAACTTAGAATGAGATCCTTCCGTCAAGAAGTGTTAAAACATCCCTCTGTTACAAACGCTTCATATGTAGCGCCTTATCCAGGTAAATGGGGAGATGGTGGATACATCCAAAAAACGGTTAAAATTAAAGGCGAAGAATCTGAAACGACCCATGTAGTGCATATGGGTCGTATTGACGATGCTTTTCTTGATGTGTTTGGCGTTGGAATATCCAAAGGGAAAAACTTCAGTAAGGATCAAGCCCTTAGCACAACAAGGGAGGGTATAATAATTAATAATTCTGCAGCGAAACAATTTGGGTTGAAAGAACCTGTGGGTAAATTTATTTACACAGATGTATGGAACACTATTAAAGATGATAAAGGGGAAGAGAGAGAAGAAAATTCGGAAGAATCATTACAAATAATTGGTGTATTTGAAGATTTTCATAATAGGAATTTGCATGAAGACATAAAACCAACTATATATTTCCCTTTGAATAAAGGAGGCTATTATACACAAATGTTGGCTATCAAATTTTTACCAGGTCAAATGCCTGATAATCTTGATTTTTTAGCTAATACATGGAATGATTTTACTGAAGTACCCATAGAGTATTTCTTTTTTGAGAAAGAATTTGATGATCTGTACATGAAAGAGAAAAAGTTAGCTCAGGCTTTTATCTTTTTTACCATACTTGCCATTTTTATAGCCTGCCTCGGAATGTTCGGGTTGGTACTACTTGCAACAGAACAAAGAACCAAAGAAATAGGTATACGGAAAGTAAACGGTGCAACAATCAGAGAAATTTTAAACATGCTTAACAAAGATTTTATCAAGTGGGTTGCAATAGCATATGTAATAGCATGTCCAATAGCATATTATTCCATGAATAATTGGCTGGAAAATTTCGCATTTAAAACTGCTTTAAGTTGGTGGGTGTTTACCTTGGCTGGGATGCTTATATTAATTGTAGCATTGTTAACGGTTAGTTGGCGGAGTTGGAAGGCAGCAACTAGTAATCCTGTCGAAGCATTGCGAAATGAGTAATAGTAACTAGAATTGTAAAATCCGGTATATACAAAGAGATTATTGGAAACGTCTATATTGGAATAACCATTTCATTCCGAACAATTGTTCCAATCTCTTTTTTTGTTTTCCAAAAGTGATAGTTGGCAATCATTGAATTAGCCAATTCTGATTACGTTAGGCACTTGTAGAACTCCTCTACGCTTCGTTTGCTTTATCATACTGATGTAGGATTGGATAACTGACAATGGAAATTTTTCTTAGTAAACATTGTATGGGTTATGGCTGTCAGGATAACAACACATCTCGAATTAACTCCCAGAATGTATTTGGATCTAGTGCTTCGTTTTGGTCAAAGCGAACTCATCGTTTAGCATCTGAATTACGTTGATCAAAGTTCTCAGGTTGTGATAATTTACCTTCCAAATGTTCGCCTTCGGATCATTTTTTGCCTCTGGATTGGTGTCAAGGCCTTCATGATACCATCCACCATATTCATAATCTATCAAATTAGTATTGATATAGGTCCATTGCTTTTTAAATAAATTTATATAACGCTCCTCCTCAGGGAACAATTTGGACATCAACAAAAGGGTATTTAATCCTTCGGCCTCTGCCCACCATACCTTTGCTTTGCTCTCAATGGTTCTGTTACCAGAATCATCCCAATAATAGCCCCCATCATAAAATCCGCCTTTTTCATTATCCCATCCCCACTCCAGTGCATGGTCTACCATCTTTTTGGCCGATGCCAAGGTGATGCTGTCATTCTTTTTTCCGAGGATATGAGAAGCCTCCAGCATTAAGAAAGCGGTTTCAACATCGTGGCCAAAGGAGACATGATCCAAATAAAAATTCTGTTTTCTATAAGCTTCCGTCGAATCACGGAGCGATACAGGGGTCCAATCTCTTTGTAAATGCAGGGTTAGGTAACCTTTTTCCGTTGTAATCGTATCCCTGATCAATACTAGAAGCTCTTCCAGACGTTGCCCAACAAGTGGGTCTGGCCATACCTCATAAAGTGCGCTAAAGCTCTCCAGCAGATGTATGCTCGAGTTTTGGTCTTTCCAATTCTTTCTATTGAAATTGGCATAGTTTTTATCGTTTACCTCGGTCTCCAACATCCAGGAGCCATCCTGTTTTAAAACATCGAAATAACCTTTAAATACGGAGTCATGGGCATGCTCTTCCAACCAGGCAAAAGTTTTCTTTGCCATGTTCAATGCTGTTGTATCCTTAGAGGCTTTGTAATAGGTGGCCAAGCCATAGATGGCAAAAGAATTGCCGTAAGCACTTTTTTCCGTTGAGAGCACCTTTAGTGAATCCCCCTCAACCCCCAATAAAGTGTAAAATCCACCATTCTCGGTGTCCCACATCTTGTCCCTAATAAAATGATATCCATGCTCTGCGATTGCCTGATACTTTTTATCCTTATAAAATAAGGCCAAGGTAGCGGCGGTCCAAATATGCCGCGCCTGACTCACCAGCATTTTATTTTGTTTCCCGATCTTTTCCCATTTGTGGTCAAAATCGGACCAGAACCCTCCATGCAGGCTATCCATCGAAATGGGATACCAAACATTGACCAACTCGTCCAAAGAAGTTTCCAATAGGGGGAGAAATTCCTCCGCAAGGGACTTATCCGGAATTTCTTCCTGTTTGCAAGAAAGGCATACCAAAACCATTAGTATTACGACTTTGCTTAAAAGTCTGTGAAATGTGAAAATTAAGTTCATTCCAAAATGTTATTTACGAGTTGGTATAAAGTTATCAATAAATAAATGGCCTTCACCACTGGATAATTATGCATTGAGAAATCATTGCATCAAACAGTTACTTCAAAACTTTCATTCATAAGTATTTATGTGCAAATTTTTTGGAGCATTAGGAGGAACCAATACCGTTATGAATGAAATTCGCATGAAAAAAGGAGAATATATGTGATAATAATAAGAGATCTATGAAATGGCCTTCATATTTCGTAATTTTCTGTCTAACATATTTAAAATTCCTATGACCGGCCCACAATACAAAATAAGCATCCCTCCTTTACAAGCGGTTATCTCAGAACGACCATCTTAAATTCATACACCAATGTAAAACAATCCAACATGAAAAATGCACTACAACAGATTATAACAAAGAACAAAAGGGAAGAAAAACAATACACGGTTTCGAGGCAAGCTGAGATAGACCATCCTAGAACAAATGGTGCCCGTCGAAATTTTTTGAAGAAAACTGCCTTGGGTGGTATTGGGTTATCTAGTTTTATGGGCTATTCTTTCGAAGACAACATTGCAGAAACCACTTCAAAGGTGAGTAGAGCCTCTGCACCTTCCGAACTCAAAATTACCGATATGCGATATGCCCTTACCAATGTTATGGGGGGCACTGCCATAATTAGGATAGATACCAACCAGGGAATCTATGGGCTTGGGGAAGTAAGGGATGCAGCCGATGTTCGCTATGCCCTATTTCTAAAGGCACGGATTTTGGGTAAGAACCCCTGTAATGTTGAAATGCTCTTTAGGAGTATCAAACAATTTGGCGGGCCAGCCAGACAGGCAGGCGGTGTATGTGCCGTGGAAATGGCACTTTGGGACATTTGCGGGAAAGCCTATAATGTTCCCGCTTGGCAATTACTCGGAGGGCGATATCGAGATAAAATCCGGCTATATGCTGATACACCGCAGGCCAAGAGTACTGAGGAACAAAAGCGGTTGATAGATTTTAGGATGAATGATCAGGGCTATACTTGGTTAAAAATGGATGTGGCTATATCCTCTCTAGAAAATGATTCAGG
>JAGLKG010000275.1 GCA_023141835.1 Maribacter sp.
CATTATCTTTTTTTGTAGCCACTTTTATTGGTCTTCTTTTTGGAGTGTTTCCTGCAAAAGCGGCAGCCAACAAAAGTCCTATTGAAGCCATTAGGCATGAATAATCTAAATCTGAAAATCGCCCATCAAACCATTACAACTTTCCCATCACTCAAAAAATATAAAATGAGAAGACTACTATTTTTAATCTTTCTGATTTCCAACGTGTCCACATACGGTCAATCTAAAAAAATACAATTAACGGAAGCTATAAAAATAGCCCAAAAGAAATCCCCAGAGTATATAAGGGCCCTTAATACCCACCAAAGAAGTTATTGGAGATATAGAAATCATGTAGCCGATTTCTTGCCTCAAGTAAGTCTGGAAGCAATCTTGCCAGAATATTCAAATTCTACTACTAGAATCATCAATGATCAAGGTCAAGATATTTTTGTAAAACAAAATCAGTCGGTAATTGAGACCAATTTAAGAATTCAGCAAAGAGTACCTTTCACAGGGGGAGCATTCTTTATCAACACACAGTTGGATCGAGTTAATAGATTGGGAATAGATAAGTCAACAAACTATTCCTTTGTGCCATTCTCCATCAATTATTTTCAAAACTCCTTGTTTTATAACCAATTTAAGTGGGATCGTAAAATAGAACCCCTGAGATATGAGGAATCCAAACGTAATATTATAGAGCGGATGGAAGATATCTCCCTATCTACTTGTCTACTTTATTTTGGCTTATTGAAAGCCCAGGTGAGTTTAGATATTGCCAATAAAAATCTGTCTAACCAGGATACCTTACTCCAAATAACAAAAGGACGATTTAAGATTGGTAAAGTCGCAGAGAATGAACTATTACAGATAGAGCTAAGTCAATTGAATTCTATAAACGTTGTTACCACAAATACCGTTTTACTTAAAAAAACTTCACAAGATTTGGCACGATTCTTAGAACTCGAAACAGAGACCATTGAACTGCAAATCCCTGAAAAGCTTGTGGATTTTGAGGTAAGTATAGAAAAGGCTTTAGAGGAAGCTGAAACCAATAGGAAGTCCGTTATTGAATTTCGACGAAGACGAATGGAAGCAGAAAAGGAATTGGCAAGAGTTAAAGGCAGCAATCGTTTGGAAATCAATGTGCGCGCTAATTTTGGATTAAATAGGCGGGCTGAAGATTATGAAAACTTATTTCAAGATTATGATCAACAACAGAGTGTCCGTGTAAGAGTAGGAATTCCAATTTTTGATTGGGGCGTATCCAAATCCAGACGTAAAATAGCCGAAGCGGATTTGAATTTAATTGAAAATGATATAGAACAAGAGCAGCAAGCTTTTGAGCAAGAAATATATTTGCACACCCTAAACTGGTCCAGCCAAAGGGACTTTTTGGCCACCGCTGAAAAAGCACAGGAAATTGCACTAAAAAGATATGAAATCACCAAGAAAAGGTATATTCTAGGAAAGATTACTATTACCGAATTGAATCTCGCACAACAAGAAAAAGACAAAGCAGTTCTCGATTACCTTAACTCATTGGAGAGGTTTTGGGTTGACTATTATACCTTGAGGAGATTAACTCTATACGATTTCATTGAAGATGAGAAACTAGAAATAGCCGATATTGTGTTTGATTAAGTTTCGTACCACTCTTTAGGTCAAATTTGCATAATTTTATAGGTCTAAATGATTTCGCATGACCATTACCCAATTACAATACGTATTAGCTGTAGCCGAATATCAAAATTTCACCTTGGCAGCCCAAAAAAGCTTTGTGACCCAACCTACACTAAGTATGCAGGTACAAAAGCTTGAGGCTGAATTGGACGTCTTGATTTTTGACCGGAGTAAAAAACCAATTTCCGTTACCGAGGTAGGCAAAAAAATTATTGCGCAAGCTAAGAATATTGTGAACGAAGCTGATAGAATCAAGGATATTGTAGATCAAGAAAAGGGCTTTATAGGCGGTGATTATACATTGGGAATCATTCCCACAGTTATGCCAACTTTATTACCTATGTTCTTAAAAGCCTTTATCAATAAGTATCCTAAGGTCAACCTTATTATAAAAGAACAAAGTACAGAAAGCTTGATCCGAAATATTCAAGATGGACATTTAGATGCGGCAATAGCCGCAACGCCCTTGGAAATTGAGTATATCAAAGAACGCCCATTGTACTACGAACCTTTTGTTGGTTATGTCCCCAATAATCATAGGTTGGCAAAGTCGACAAACCTCAGTCCTGAAGATTTGGATATTGACGACATCTTACTTTTAAAAGATGGCCATTGCTTTAGGGATGGTGTAATCAATATATGCAATGCCAAAAAAAATTATGGGGAAGAACATTTTCAATTGCAGAGTGGAAGTTTTGAAACATTGGTGAATTTATCCAACGAAGGTATGGGCATGACCTTATTACCTTACTTGAATACGTTGGAATTGGATGAAAGGAAAAAACAAAACCTGAAATATTTCAATACTCCATCACCGGCAAGGGAAGTGAGTCTTATTTACCACAAAAGTGAACTGAAAATTCAAATAACTGAGGCCCTCAAAGAGGTAATATCAGGAATTGTTAGAGGTGCTATCGCATTTCAAGATGTGAAAATAATCAGTCCCATTAACAAATAAGCTTCATTTAACAGGCTTATATCTATAGGAACACTCCTCTATGCAGCCCATAAAACCAAGTATAAGTTTTCCATCTTCGAACCAGTAGTAGTAATCCGTATTAGAACTAATTGAATCGCAGAAATATTCAAGATTCAATATATCCTCAGCAATCGTGAAAATTCCCAATACCGCCTTTGGACATAATATTGATTTTGAAAGCTCAAAAGTACTGTCAGATTTAAATTCAAAAAATGGACCTTTAGTAACATTTGTCCAATCAACAATACCACCAGGGCTTATTTTGGTAGCCTCCAATTGCCATTTTCCAATGATTTGGTGATCAATTCCTTCAACCACAACGTCCTTGTCGGCATTACATGCCAAAAAAAGTAGTAGCAAAAGTGGTAACACATATTTCATGTCAAAAACATCGTGCCTTTACAGGATTGATTTAGCTTAATAACGTTGCTTTTGAGTGAGTATTGTAAATAAAAAAACCACTTTTTCAAGTGGTTTCGTGTTTATGCTTTTAAATAAATAAGACTTTCTTTTAATTCTGGTTTGTCGGTTATAAACTTTTGTAACCAAAACCTCAGTTCTTCTAATTCGGTCGGTAATAATCTTTTTACCGCTTTTTCTAACTCTTTGTAAAAGAGTTTGGTATCAAAACTAACTTTTTTAAGTACTGTTTTGGTGTACTCAAGCATAGCTCTAGCCATATTCCAAAATGTTTTTAGTTTGTTCTTGTATTCTTTAAAGATAAACATAATAACCCACACGATGTTGTGCCCAAATCGTTAAAAATTCAATAAAATCTTCTTAATATAGTCGTACACAAAGGAAAGCTGTAATTTTCTAGTTCAAAATATGAAAAAAATCGTTATATCGATACTCGTCCTTGGCCTTATGGTAGTGGGATGCTCCAGTGCCAAACGCAGTACATACACGAAAATCAAAGGTGTTTTTGAATCAGGGGCTTTTGACAACCAGTTTACCGGTTTTATATTGATCGATCCCGAAACCAAGGATACGCTCTACACTATAAATAGTGCCAAATATTTTACTCCGGCCAGTACTACCAAAATATTTACACTATTCGCTGCATTGAAACTTTTACCAGATTCAATTCCATCATTGAAATACAGTGTTCAAAACGACACAATATATGTACAAGGCACTGGAGATCCTTCACAAATGCATTCCTATCTAAAGGATAGTACCCTTGTAGATTTCTTGAAACAGTACGAGAACATTGCCCTTCACTTAGACAATTTTGAAGATGAAAAATTTGGTCCTGGTTGGGCTTGGGACGATTATCATTGGTATTATTCTGCCGAACGAAGTGCTTTACCGTTGTACGGAAATGTATTGACGGTTAAAAATGGGGAACCCATTGACGTGCACCCCCAGTACTTTAAAGATAGTATAGTTCATATTGACCATAAGGTAAACCGGGAGATGCAAAAAAACACCTTCTATTTTAACCCGACTAAAAAGGACACCATCGAAATCCCGTTGGTCATGAGCACTAAATTGACAAAAAGACTGTTGGAGAAGGAACTTCAGAAAGACATACACCTTATCTCAAAAATGCCGGATACACCAATTGATATAGTATATGGAATTCCTTCTGACTCATTATACATCAGAATGATGGAGGTGAGTGACAATTTTTTGGCCGAGCAATTATTGATTTTAGCCTCTTCTACCCTTTCAGACACTTTGAATAGCAATAAAGCCAGAAAATATGTCCTTGAAAATCACCTATCGGAACTAAGGCAACCCCCAAGATGGGTTGACGGTTCTGGCCTTTCAAGATATAATTTGTTCACTCCTGAATCAATGGTGTACGTGCTACATAAATTGTATCAGGAAACTCCTAAAGAACGGTTGTTTCAATTTTTCCCCACAGGAGGAGTTTCCGGAACTTTGGAGGATTGGTATCCAGATAATCCATACCCCTACATTTATGCCAAGACAGGGAGTTTGGGCAACAACCATAACCTGAGCGGTTATCTGTTGACGAAATCAGGTAAAATGTTGATATTCAGTTTTATGAACAATCATTTTATGGAAAGTTCTTCCGAAATAAAAAAGAGAATGCAGCTAATCTTCGAGGGGATACGGGATACGTATTAAATTTTGGGGTTTTCAGATCAATCCTTTGATCTGTGCATATTGCAATAACATAATGGTCTTGGCATCTTTTATTTCACCCGTGGCCACCATTTGTAACGCAAGCGGAAAAGAAAGCTCGAGTACCTCTATATTCTCGCTTTCATCATCTGCTCCACCGCCTTCGCTTATTTTCATTTTATCTTCATATTCCCCAATGAAAAAATAAAGGATTTCTGTTACCGAACCGGGAGACATATAGGATTCAAAAACCTTCTGTATGTTCTCAATTTTATAGCCCGTTTCTTCCTCAACTTCTTTTTTGATGCAATCCTCAGGGTGGTCCCCGTCCAATAAACCGGCACAAACCTCGATCATCATTCCATCGTCATTTCCGTTTACATAGGTTGGCATACGAAACTGCCGGGTTAATACTACGGTCTCTTTCTTCTTGCTGTACAAAAGGATGGCAGCGCCATTACCCCTGTCATAGGTCTCGCGAAACTGCATTTCCCAACTTCCATCTTCCTTCTGATAGTCAAAGGTGATTTTATTCAGCGTGTACCAATTGTCAGATAACAACTCGGTTTTAATGTTTTTTACTTTTCCGTTTTTCAATATCCAATCTTTATTTAGCTTTAAAAACACAAACTTTTATACGGTCACAGCTTGGTTCAAATACCTTCGGAAGGGTAGCATTTCTCCATATACTTGTATCACTTTTTCACCAAAACCATGCTGTAACACCTCTTCATTCTTAAATCTATGAATGACGGCAAAGGTCTTATTTCGTAATAGATCAATATGAGTGTGGTCCCTAGAAAATCCCTTGGGTGCCGTTTTTAGCTTTTCATCTTCGTACAAGTTGCCAAAAGTTTTTACGAAGGATTTTTTAGTGATGATTTTTTTGAATTCTTCCCCGTCATAATCAATGGCATCCCGAATACTTCTTAAAGTCTTGGCATCGGGCCGCCAGAATCCGCCTGCCAACATAGATTCGTGCAGCCCTATTTCAACATAGAAATCAGCCGAATTGGGGGCCTTGTCCAAAGCCGCCCCAAAATAATCCTTGTAGATCGGTTTATGGGGATGAAACATCAGATTGTTATTGATTCTTGCTATTGCCTTTTTACCAGGAGTATCGTAATACTCATTATCTAATGCAGTTAACTTGGTGTTCATTTCATCCAGCCAAAAAACATAATCGCTACGGACTTCCTTGTACCATTTTCGATTTGTGTCCATCCACTCCTTGGAGTTGTTTCGATTAAGCTTATGAAGAAATTGGAAAAGGTT
>JAGLKG010000276.1 GCA_023141835.1 Maribacter sp.
TTACCCCAAAGGGAACGACGAAATGGGACCAACCGATGCCTTGGAAGGTCGTTCTTTAGGAAATGATTTTGTCATCAAGGATGGTTGGCGTATGTATCATGGACGAACTATACCTGGTTTTCCGGCACACCCTCACCAGGGGTTTGAAACCATTACTATAGTCAACAAAGGTTATTGCTATCATTCCCACTCTTTAGGGGCCTCCGGCAGGTTTAGAGAAGGTGACGTACAATGGATGGACGGGTTCCGTGGTCACCAAAGACATTCCAGATGATTCTTTGGCCTATGGGAATCCCTGTAAGCCAATCAGGAAGCTCCAATTGAATATTTTCATTATCTTCATACGGTAATACAAATCCGATGAAAAAAACAATTCTCTTATTGATTATCTTTCTAATTACTCTTCCCATGGCCGCCCAGGAAAAAGTACTGACCTCCAGTTTGGAAACATACACTGTTGAAACGGGGGAGCGACAGACCATTCTCCAAGAAGACGCCCATTTTGAAGCCCCTAATTGGAGTTTGGACGGCAGCTATTTCATCATCAATCAAAAGGGATTGTTGTACAAGGTCTCCGTTGATGGAAGTTCCAAAGAGCTAGTGCCAACGGGAGATTTGACAAAATGCAACAATGACCATGGTATTTCCTTTGATGGAACTACCTTGGCCATCAGCAATAATGACCAAATCGAAGGTATGAATTCGGGGACTTCGCGCATTTATACGATGCCCCTTTCCGGTGGAATTCCTAAGTTAGTTACCCCTCTGGCGCCTTCCTATTGGCACGGATGGGAACCGAACGGAAAAACTTTGGTCTATACGGCAAGACGCGGTACCAATTGGGATATTTATGCAATTCCCTTTGATGGTGGGAAAGAAGTTCGACTTACCAATTCCCCGGGACTCGATGATGGTCCGGAGTATTCCCCTGATGGAAAGCATGTTTATTACAACTCCATGCAATCGGGCAAGATGGAAATCTGGCGGATGCAAGCTGATGGAAGTAATAAAAAGCAGTTGACTGACGACGCTTTTTCGAACTGGTTCGCCCACCCTTCCCCGGATGGGAAAAAATTTGTACTTATCTCTTATTTGGAGGATCAAGACGATAAGCATCCTCCCATGAAAAATGTAGCGCTTAGGTTGTACGATTTGAAAGATGGAAGCATTAAAACCCTCTGCGAGTTTATCGGAGGCCAAGGCACTATAAATGTACCCTCTTGGTCTCCGGATGGTAAAAAATTTGCTTTTGTGTCCTATATGGAGAAGTAATCCCAGTAGTTAGTATAATTAAACCTTTGTGCTTGTACTTGACACTTGAGCTTTAGTTTTACGATTAATCATTCCGATCAATGAAAAAAATCCTCATCACACTTCTTTAGCCGCCAACGGAAGCAATGCAATCCCAATCCTTCGATTTTCAATACTATCATTATTCTTTTATCGTAAAAGATTTAAAGACAGTGGGGGATTTCTATGCCCAGGAATTGCAATTGAAGGAAATTCCACACCCCTCCGGATCAGCTTGTTATTTGGTGGTTTCAAATACACGGCAACTCCCAGCTGCACCTCATAGGAAAAGATAGCGTGGCCCTGGAGCACAGCAAAAGTATTCATCTGTACCTGGCCACACAGAATTTCGATGGTTTGATCACTCACTTAAAAACAAAAGGCATCCCCTACTGGGATTGGCCCGGAAAAGAAAACGCAGTTACCAATAGTGCTGATGGCGTAAAACAGATTTACGTTCAAGATCCAGAAAATAATTGGATAGAAATCAATACGGCCAAACATTAGCGCATCTTTGCATTAACAATTTGCTAAGAGACTGTTTTGAATTTTATGATTGGAATTTGTATAGGCCATTTTTGATGCAACATGAGATAAAATAGATGATAATAGCAGAGCTACTGGAAGATATTTTAACAAAATGGTGCGCAAAAAGAGTTATAGAAAAACAATTGATAGAATTCAAAACAGTCTCTAAGAGTGGTGTGTGTTCTTTTACCGTAACTTTAGGTTTCTTAAATTAAGGATATGGGTTCATCAAAACATCGTGTTTTTACACTTGGGTTTCCTTGGCAAACCCAAGATCCATTTTTATTCTGTGTATATCATCTGGATCATTACCCCAAAGGGAACGACGAAATG
>JAGLKG010000277.1 GCA_023141835.1 Maribacter sp.
GTTTTTCTATAACTCTTTTTGCGCACCATTTTGTTAAAATATCTTCCAGTAGCTCTGCTATTATCATCTATTTTATCTCATGTTGCATCAAAAATGGCCTATACAAATTCCAATCATAAAATTCAAAACAGTCTCTTAGCAAATTGTTAATGCAAAGATGCGCTAATGTTTGGCCGTATTGATTTCTATCCAATTGTTTTCAGGATCTTGAATGTAAATCTGTTGTACACCATCCGCCCTATTGGTAACCGTATTTTCTTTCCCCGGCCAGTCTGAATACGTGATTCCGTTTTTCTTCAAATGGGCAATAAAGGTATCAAGATTTTGCGTAGCCAAACACAGATGTACGCTTTTGCTATGTTTCATGGCTACCTGTTCCTTGCCTATAAGATGTAATTGCGAATTTCCTTTGATTTTGAACCACCTAAATCCTGATGAGGCCGATGGATGTGGAATTTCTTCTAATTTTAAAATAGTTGCATAAAATTCTCCCACTTTTTCCAAATCCTTTACAATGAACGAATAATGGTCGTATTGAAAATCAAAGGATTGAGAAGAGACATTTGAGATTGCGAATGTAAACAGAAGTGTAAAATACTAACTTTTTCATAGTGGATTTAATGATGTTGGATTTAGATATTAATTATTTTGAATCTTGGAGCAATACTCCTTTGGCAATTAAAAATTGTGCTGAGGCATAGGTTCCCATAACTAAAATATGAGAATAGGGGACATCAAATAAAAACTTATTTACTGCCAAAATGCTATCAGAAATAATAAAGAACAAGGCTCCTGAAAATACTAGTTTAAAACTTTCGACGTTTACCATTCCTTTTCTGCCAAATGCAGTTAGGGCCATCAGGAGAATAGCAGTTATATAAACGATTACTGGTACTTGTAATTCACCAAGCCCATCTTGTAATTGCAGGAACAGTATACTGCCATAGGCAATGAGTAAAACCAAAACCGCCCAAAACGATAGTCTAAGCCGTTTGCTAAATCGTTTGGCGAATATAGCACAATATAGCAGATGCGCCGTTAAAAATGCAATCAGGCCCAGTATAAAGTAGTTCGATGAAATGGTATCGTACATGAGAAAAACATCACCCAACCAAGAAAAAAAAAGTCCAGCCAGCATAAGAATGTAAGTGGGTCTTTCCAGACTTTTGCCGTTCACGGCGAAATAGATAAAAAGCGAAAGTAGCATAGAGGGTTTGGTGAAATGCCGTAGCAACGAAAGCTCAAAGCTTCCAGCAATCATGTCTAAAAGCACCAAAAAAACAAATACGGAAACGAAATAAGTTGGTTTAAACTGTCTTTTGGTCATTCTCATCAACTATTATCCCTTAAAACCGATTTTGTTGTGTTTACCATCGCAATAGGGTTTGTTTTCAGAAGCTCCACAGCGACAAAAGGCCGTAATCTTATCTTTTTTGTGCGCTACACCTTCTTGGTCGGTAATTAGCAATGTACCATGTACGAGTAGTGGACCATTCGCTTTTACATTTACCGAGGTTACCTTATCAGAAGCTATTTCCCCAAAGGCCTCACCCTTCATTCGGTAGTTCAAGGCACCTGAAGGGCAATTGTTTATTTGCGATTTTAATTCTTCAATACTTGCATTCTCTGGCTTAATCCATGGTTTTCCTTGTGGGTCGTATACCTGTGGTAAAGTTTGTACACAAGTAGCTGCATGTATACATGTTTTGGGTTTCCATATTATGGTCATGTCCCCATTTTCATATTCTTTGACTATCTCACTTTCCATTTTCTTTTTTATAAAATTAGATTTTAGTTTCCACTTATAGGTGGTGGTCCGTCTGGGATTATGGGTTCATACTTCTCATCACCTTTGCGCTGTATGTATTCTGCCTTTACTTTTTCGACCAGTTTGGGATTTTCCAATAAATCAACCGCTGTCATTCCCAATGCCTTGGCCGCATGGACCATTCCTTTATGTCCAATACTCATTCCGCCGCAGGCGACTACCGCCCAAGAGTGCCAAGGTGTGTCTTTGGGTGCTACAGTAACACCAAGGTTTATATTTGGGACATTCCAGCTTACATCTCCAACATCTGTTGATCCGCCTCCTGGATTTTCCTTGGTTTCCTCCAATGGGCTTATAGCGCTGTCCATACCGACTTGCGGTTTACCTGTTGCTTCCTGTATTTTTTTACCAAAAGCAGTTTCTTCTGCTGTATAGGCTAATGGCCCCAACAACTCTAGATTATTTTGCATGATTTCGCCACCCGCACGATTTACCAATACCTCATAGATTCCCGAAATCAAGGAAATCTTATAGTCAACATTAGCCATTATAGCTGCGCCTTCGGCCATTTTTTTGACTTGTTCATAAACGGGTAACATCCCAGTACGCTTTGAATCACGAACTCGTACCCAAAGCTTGGAATAGTCGGGAACTACATTAACTACTTGTCCACCGTCTTGTATATGATAATGAATACGAACGGTTGGTTTTATGTGTTCTCTATAATAATTAATTCCAGTAGTGTAAAGTTCAAGGGCATCGGAGGCACTCCGGCCATTCCAAGGGTCACCTGAAGCATGGGCCGCTTGTCCATAAAACTCCACTTTAAAATCAACCAAGGCCAATGTACTTTGCACATCGGCTTCTGTTTTGGCAGATGGATGCCAACTGAGGTTTACATCAACATCATCCCATAAGCCATCACGTACCATCCAAATTTTTCCAAAAAATTTCTCTTCGGATGGTGTCCCAAAGAATTTGATGGTGCCCTTTAATTTTCCTTGTTCAATAAGTTCTTTGGTTGCAATTGCCGCTCCAAGGCTTGCCGCACCGAAAAGGTTATGGCCGCAACCATGACCAGCGGCTCCTGGGCTAAGTGGTTCCTTGGTTGGTTGTGTTTTTTGCGAGATGCCGGGAAGGGCGTCGAACTCCCCCAAAATACTTATTACGGGCTTGCCAGAGCCGTATGTGGCGATAAATGCAGTTGGCATTCCGGCAACCCCACGCTCTACGGTCATTCCATTATTCTCGGCATAATCTGCCAGGATTTTTGACGATTTGTGTTCCTCGAAGGCCGTTTCTGCCAAAGCCCAGATAGAATCGCTGATTTTTATCAATTCAGACTTATGATTTTCAACAGACGTAACCAAGGCTTTTTTGTTGCTTTTTATTTTTTGTGCCGATGTGGTTATGGCCACAAGCATCAGAATTCCAAAGAGTGTTTTTTTCATTGTATTATTTGTTTAGCTATCTTATTTTTTGCCGTAATGTTCATAGGAAAATCATTTCGATCGGGTAAGCACGTCAATGTCAAAATCTGAAATCAAGTTACAGTAGTATTATTTAGCCTCGTCTTGTTCTCGGACGTTGAGGAGATTTGCTTTGACCTAAATATACTAAAAAAGGATTATTCGGTAGCTTATCTAAAATCTTATGGGAATAAGCCCCAATTTTGTACTTTACCCAATTAGCAATGCCAATGAATATAAATTCAATGTATTGTATTTTTTTGTTACTTCCTTCCTTTCTCCTTGCCCAGGAGAATATTGGGGAAATAGGTTCTTTGCCTGCTGAGGTTTCTGAAACCTCTGGGCTTATTTTTTATAATAACAGGCTAATTACCCATAATGATTCAGGAAACGCCCCGGAACTTTTTGAAATTGATACCGTTTCAATGCAAATTGTTCGAAAGGTAACCATCACAAATGCTGAAAATATAGATTGGGAAGATATGACCCAAGATGACACGCATATTTATATTGGTGATTTTGGCAATTACAATGGTACCCGCGAAGATTTGACCATATATAAGATTTCCAAGCAGGAATATAACCAATCAGAAATTGTTTCTGCTGAGAAAATCGATTTCTCTTATGAAGATCAGAATGAGTTCATTGATAATGGTAGTAGCAATTGGGATGCGGAAGCTTTGTTCTCCTTTAATAATCAACTCGTCATTCTCACCAAGCAATGGATAGATGGGGGAACGGTAGCCTATTCCCTCGAAAAGACTCCAGGTACCCACTTGGCTAAGAACATAGGGTATTATTTGGTAAATGGTTTGGTTACGGGAGCTACGTACAATCCATTATCAGCCAAATTGGTGGTATTGGGCCATTCAAATATCTTAGTGCCTTTTGTCTTAAAGATAGAAGGTATTAGTGAGAATTCAATTTTCGAAGGAAACATTGAAAAATTCCCTTTGGATGTTGGTTTTGCACAAACTGAAGGTATTACTCATGTTAGCGAAGATCGTTATTTAATTTCTTCTGAATACTTTACAAGGGATATACCGGCCATAACCTTGAATTCTCTTTTATTTGGCTTTGAATTGGCAAATGAGGAAGAAGTCATGGAAGAGGAAGAAACCGAGGAGGAAGTCATCCCTGAACCTGAAGAGAACGAAAATAAGTTAGTACTCTATCCGGGAAATGAGCCAAATTACGTTGGGTACGAGCTCACAACTACTAACACGATTTTGGCTCAAGCCATTTTCGATACTTCGGGCAGAATGGTCAAATTTCGATCGGGGTCTGAAATCGAAAGTGATGAAATTGATTTAACTACCTTTAAATCAGGACTGTATTATCTTTCCTTCTACTTAGGGGACAGCATTATTTCTGAGTCATTTATACGTAGATGATTTTTAGAACGAAGCTTATATTTAAGAATTTCTTAACAAGCCTAACCCGGGTTTATATCTAGCTTTGTTAAAACTAAAATCGATTATACAAATGAAAAAAATTCTCTTACTCGTATGTGTTGCCTTGGTCTCCTTCTCAATGGAATCCCAAATAAATACACCACAACCTAGCCCATCTTCAAAATTGATACAAAAGGTTGGTTTAACTGATGTTACCATAGAATATTCAAGACCTTCTATGCGTGGTAGAACCATTTTCGGGGATTTGGTTCCTTATGACAAACTTTGGAGAACTGGTGCCAATTCTAGGACTAAAATTACCTTTAGCGAAGATGTGACTATAGATGGACAAGAGGTTAAGGCTGGTTCCTATGCCATTTTTACAAAGCCAAGCGCTGAATCATGGGAGGTTTATTTTTATGCTGAAACTACGGGAGGTGCAATACCCCAAAACTGGGATGATAGTAAAGTTGCAGCCAAAACCACTGCCCAAGTTCATGCCCTACCTGTTGATATTCAGTCATTTACAATTGATATTGACGACTTGAGTGCCAACGGAGCCACTTTGGGTATGCTTTGGGAAAGGGCCTATGTAGGAGTAAAGTTTGAAGTTCCTACAGATGCTGCAGTAGCAAAGAATATTGATAGGGTATTGAATGGCCCAGGAGCTGGGGATTACTACGCTGCAGCGGTTTATTATTCGAACGCTGGTAAAGATATTAATAAGGCTAAGGAGTGGATGGACAAAGCCATGGCAATGACCAAGAAACCTGCATTTTGGCAATTGAGACAACAATCGCTTATTCAGGCCAAGACTGGAGACAAAAAAGCTGCTATTGCAACAGCCAAAAAATCTTTGGCCGCTGCCGAGGAAGCTGGCAATACAGATTATGTGAAGTTGAACAAGGACTCCTTGAAAGAGTGGGGTGCCATGTAAAACCTCTTGCTGAATAAATTATAAGGCCCTGACGGTATCGTCAGGGCTTTTTTAGTTAAATAAGCTATTAACATTGCCTTTTGCACTATCTTTGATAGTTCAATAAATAGCCAAATGCCATGCTTAAATCCATTCTTTCCTTTGC
>JAGLKG010000278.1 GCA_023141835.1 Maribacter sp.
CCATATCTTCCTCGGCGACCACTTGGGTGGTCTCTTTTTTGTCCTTACATGCCATTACAACAAATAGTGTGGCCATAAGCAAATAAAAATAAGTTCTTTTTCTTGTCATACCTTTTCTTTGAATATTATTTGAAATTTTTCGCCCAGCTAGGACGTTTTACATTTTTTAAAACTCTCTTACCTTAATACTTTTATAGGAAACCTTATCGCCATGATCTTGTATTAAAATCAACCCTTCGGGTAAACGTCCAAAGTTTTCCCACTTTTCATACTTGCTTTTCTCTACCAAGGCTTTGAACATTTGACTATATCTATCAAACTCTACAACTTTAATATGGTTTAGCCAGTGCTCTACATGTCCTCCTTTGACAACAATCCGGGCATTGTTCCATTTGCCCACTCCTTTAAAGTTTTTACCTCTGGAACTCCCACTGTTTTCCGCTCTGATCAAATCGTAAAGAGAGCCCACGGTCCTGTTTCCATTTTTCCCCTGTTTTGCATCTGGGTGTTTTTTATCATCCAGGACTTGGTACTCCAATCCAATGGCAGAACCTTCTCCTTTGTTAAGTTCGGCATCTACAAAGTACTTGATACCACTATTGGCGCCTTCGGTAATTTTGAAATCAACACTAAGTTCAAAATCGCCATACGAATTTGTCGTCACAATATCCCCACCATTTCTGGATTCTGCACCTCCTGAGGACATTACAGTCAATAAACCATCTTTCATTTCCCATCCTTTTTCAGGAAAATCATCTTGTTTTGCTCCTCTCCAACCTTTTGAGGTTTTTCCGTCCCATAGTAGTCGCCAACCTCTCCGCGTTTCATCTTCGGTTAGATGGTTAGTTAGGTAACTAATCTCAGGTACATCACTATCCACACTGTTTCTGGAATTTTCCAAATCGCTGGTCTTGATTTTTATATTTTTCCATTTTACGATTTTTCCATCCAAGCTTTTGTTTTTCCCAATGCCATGTACTTGAAAGGCAATAAAGCCCTCGGAAGTGGTATCATCCACCAAGTTGGCACATTGTATACCGTTTACCCATGTTCTGATAGAGGAGCCTATGGCCTCGATCCTATAATGGTTCCATTCCCCAGGTTTAAAGGCTTTTCGTCCTTTTGGGTTTCGAGAAAGAGGGTAGAGCCATCCGTTTCTAGCCTCGTCATAAACGCCACCCGCCCATTTTCTGGAACTTGTCTCTATTTCACACTGGTAGCCATGTACACGCCCATTCCTATGCTCAGCTAGGCTCAAGCTTCTGAACTGCACCCCTGAATTAAGACCGTTTTCTACAAATACATCAAACTCCAAAATAAAGTCACCATAGGTTTTTTTAGTGGCCATAAAACTATTTGGGGTTCCAAGTTTGGAAATCCCTATTAATTCCTGGTTTTTGACTTTATATGTAGCATCCCCGTTAAGCTGTTGAAAGTTCGATAAATCTTTTCCGTTAAAAAGAATATCCCAATTTTCTTGTGCTGATAAAGAGACACTTGAGATCAAAATCAGGATTAAAATTTCAATTTTTACTTTTTTCATAATTACTTGAAGTTCTTTGTACGATTGCACAATTTAAAAATAATTTTCGTTAACGTTAACGAATGTAAAAAATATTTTTAAATTGCAATAATTAATTGGCATTAAAAAACGTGATTTATTAAAATCATTCTTTTACAGTGAACAAGGCTACAGGTTGTATATTTGGCGGACTTTCATGAATTTGTGTTTTTTGCGCATATGGATTCCAAGAGGAAACGAAGTTTGATGGAAAATGTATTTGACTTGATTGGAAGAGAATGAACAAAATAAATGAACTATACTAAATAATTACAGAGAATGAGCAAAATAAATTTATTCGATATTTCAGAAAAGGTAATTGTAATAACCGGAGGTGCGGGTGCATTAGGGGGTAGCATGGCTGCCTACTTGATTACACAGGGAGCAAAAATTGTAATATTGGACCTGTTTCCTGAAAGTGTGGAGCAAAGGGTCTCCGAATTAAAAAAAATAAGCCCTAATGTCATTGGTATAGCAGGAAGCGTTTTGGATAGAGAGCACCTTGATAAAGCCAAAACCGAGGTTCTGGAAAAATGGAATACAATTGACGTGCTCATTAACGCTGCAGGTGGAAATATGCCCGGTGCGACAATTAGTGAGGACCAGACTATTTTTGACCTTAAAATGGAAGATTTCAAAAAAGTATCCGAATTGAATCTCGATGGGTCGGTTTTGCCGTCGATGGTCTTCGGTGAGGTCATGGCCGATCAAAAATCGGGGAGCATCATAAACATCTCATCGATGGCCGCTACTCAGGCAATCACCAGAGTTGTTGGATATTCTGCTTCAAAGGCTGCCATAGATATCTTTACCAAATGGATGGCTACCGAAATGGCATTTAAATTTAATGGAAGTGTTCGCGTAAATGCCATAGCCCCCGGATTTTTTATAGGAAATCAAAACCGTGCCCTTTTGACCAATCCTGATGGCAGCTATACCGATAGGGGAAATACGATTATAAGAAACACCCCGATGAAACGGTTTGGAAATGCTGACGAGCTCAATGGAGCCATTCACTGGCTCATAAGCGATGCAGCTTCTTTTGTAACAGGGACCATTGTTCCTATCGATGGTGGATTTAGTGCTTTTAGTGGAGTGTAGTTTCCCAATAATTCAATATAAGAGTTTAAAATGAAGATGAAACAAACATGGAGATGGTATGGACCTAATGACCCAGTCTCATTAAATGATATAAAACAAGCTGGAGCGACGGGAGTGGTTTCCGCGTTGCATCAAATTCCAAATGGACAAGTCTGGACGATTGAGGCTATACGTGAACGTAAAAATTTGATTGAGGGTGCTGGTCTTGAATGGAGTGTTGTAGAAAGTATTCCGGTCCATGAAAATATAAAGACCCGTTTGGGGGATTTTCAATTGTATTTGGATAGTTATAAAGCCAGTATTCAGAATTTGGCCAGCTGTGGTATTAATGTCATATGCTACAATTTCATGCCTGTTTTAGATTGGACCAGAACTTCATTGGATTTTGAAGTTGAAGATGGATCTAAAGCCTTACGATTTGAGGCAAATGCATTTGCTGCCTTTGAACTGTACCTGTTACAAAGACCAGGTGCCGAAAACGCATATACCCAAGAACAACAACAGGAAGCCAAATCTTATTTCGAATCACTTTCTGAAAAGGAAAGAACGGTATTGGTAAATAATATCATTGCTGGGCTGCCAGGGGCCGAAGAGGGATATACGCTGGGACAATTTCAGCAAGCCTTGGATACCTATAAAAATATTGATACTGATACATTGAAAAAACATTTGGT
>JAGLKG010000279.1 GCA_023141835.1 Maribacter sp.
TATGGTCGCAGGCTTCTTTGTGACCTACAAATGCAGAAAAGGTCAAGGGCAGGTTTTTAAGCAATGGATCTTCCATTCCCGCATTCGTTAGGGTAACGGGAACAATTCCAAGCGTTTCGGCATAAGTATTTGAAATGATGGCCCCACAGTATTTTCCCAAATGTCCATTGCCTGAACAGGCTCCTAAGAAAGGGAAATCCTCAGGAATCAATTGGTCGAATAGTCTACTAAAAAAACGCTCTATCCTTTTTTGTGTTGGACTCTTTTTTTCTTCGGAAGTGCTTACATCAAACGGACTACCTCCTGCAATGATTGCCGAATAGTCATGGATGTCAATTTCTGGGATGGGTTCTTTTTCAAGACGAATACGATGCACCTGTTCTGGCAATAATTGTCCAACACCCAAAAAAGCCTCAAATTCACTTTGGGTTGTCTCGTCTTCCGGCCGCATTTGGAGCATTAGAAACTTTTTCAAGGTATCTTCTTTAATCTGTTGATTTTATTTCTTAAACCCTAGGACGACCTGTACTTAATACATCGTATTGGCATTTATGGAATTTTTCGGGATTTCTTGCATAGCATCCCAATGTTCCACAATTTTTCCATTTTTATCAAATCTAAAAAAGTCCATGGTCACATATTCCTCATTCCCGGGCCAAGTTTGATGGGTGTGAAGGGCAACGAGATCTTTTTCGGCAATGGCGCGAACAAATTCAATGGATTTGTCAGGATATTCATGGGCCATACGGTTGAAATAGGAAATAAAAGGTTCTTTACCATCACCAACCAAGGGGTTATGTTGAATATACATTGCCCCAACATATAATTCCATAGCCTTTCTGGGATTGCCCTCATAAGCCATTTTGTAGAATGCAATTGCACTTTGTTTGTTTTGTTCAAGATTCATTTAAAAAAACTAAAAAATATGGAATCAGTGCCTATTGGCCTAGCTATTCAAAACCTCCAATACTCGATCTGGGGTAAATGGCAAATGCCGTAATCGCTTACCTGTTAGGCTGAAAAAGGCATTGGCAATAGCACCAGCGACCATAGGCGTAGCTGTTTCGCCTACACCCTGAGGCACTTCACTTGATGAGATCAAGGTTGTTTCAATGCTATCAGGAATGTCTTGCATTCGGAGTAAAGGATAATCATGATAGTTGGTTTGCTGAATCACTCCGTTGACGACGGTGATTTGTTCATTGAGCACGCTGCTCATGCCCATGATAATACCACCCTCCATTTGTGCTTTTACATTATCTGGCTGTACAATTACGCCAGCATCTAAAGCAATCCAGAAGTGATGAACACTAATTTTTCCAGTATTCACATCAACTGATATTTCGCAAATTCCGGTACCCAGAGAACCATGCTCCACAAAAGAAATTCCTTTTGCTCGGCCTTTGGTAGTGGGCTTATTCCAATGGGACAATTCCAGTACCTTTTCCAGAGTGGCCAGCGCTCTCGATGATTTAGCCATGAGTTTTCTTCGAAGATTCGCAGGGTCTACTTGTTGCTCATAGGCAATCTCATCCAGCATGCATTCAATGGCAAACTTGTTGGGTCCATGACCCACTCCCCGCCAATGTTTTAATCTCACCCCATGGGAATCCCCACGCCATTCCACAAATTGATTGGGAATATCATAATGGTCGTTTCTTGCTCCACTCGCAACCAGATTCCCACCATCACCTACAACGCTATGAGCGAAACCTGTAATGGTACCTTGCTTATCGACACTTGCTTTTATTCGCTGAAGCGACAAAGGACGATATGCTCCATAGGTCACATCATCTTCTCGTGTCCAAATCAACTTTATGGGTAATGGTGCAATTTCTTTTGCCAATAACGTACATTCTTCAACAAAATCATTCATGCTTCTTCGACCAAAACCCCCACCTAAATATTGTAAATGGACGTTCACGTTTTCCGGTGGAATCCCCAAGAGGTCCGGAACACCCAACTTGGCATCAGGGCCTTGCTGGCTGCCGACCCATACTTCAGCATTTTTTAAATCTGCCGAGACTTGCACAACAGCATTCAGTGGTTCCATTTGGGCATGGTATACATAGTCGTTCTTGAAATCTGCCGAATAAACTTTGTCAGCCGTTTGCCTGGCAAGATCAACATTTCCAATTTCTATTTTGACTTTGCCCTTATCATCATTTGCTGCCATCGCCTCGTAGGTAGCATATATTTCTTGCGAATTATAGCCAGTTGCTGGTGAGTCGCTCCAATCGATCTTCAGAAGTTTTTTTGTTGCTAACGCAAGTTCCAGCGTTTTGGCAATCAATCCAATCGCGTAGTCAAATTTGATGATTTTCAAAACTCCTTCGTGTGCGAGTATTTCTGCTTCATTGAGTAGGGTGGGTTGCGAGCCATGTAGTTTACCTCTTTCCAGTACGCCGTAAACCATACTAGGCAGGCGCACATCTATTGCAAATTGTGCACTACCGTCGACCTTAGATGGAATTTCAGTTCGGGGAACATCTGTACCTATAAGTTTGAAATCTTTCGATATTTTTAATTGCTCGTTTGTAAATTCGGGCAAAGTTTCTGGCATCACAAGAAAAGGAACCAAGTCTCCAAAGCTAATTTTTTTATTGGTCTTATCATGGATGACAATACTATTGGAAACTTGAAGTTCACTGATGGGTACTTGCCAATATGAAGCTGTTGAATATAACAAAACAAACCGGGCTTGTGCCCCCGCTTTTCGCATGACATTATAATAACTGTTCGTAGTTCTGCTACCTACCGTAAACATTAGTTTGGTGGTAGGATTCCACCCTGGAGATCCATATATTTCTGTTTCTTGTGGGGAAAATTCTACTTGTACTTTTGACCAATCGGCATCCATTTCCTCAGCAAATAGTACGGGTAAGGCCGTCATTGATCCTTGCCCCATTTCGGCTGCTGGATTATAAATAGTTATATGGCCATCTTCAGAAATTTGTACCCAAGCCGTGAGTTGATGCTTTTTCAGCTGTTTTTGTATTTCTTTTTCGTTGCTACAAGAAACAACCATAGGTAACAGGCCAGAAGCACCAACAAAAAGCAGCGCACCACTAGATGATTTTAAGAATTTCCTGCGACTAATTGATTTATCAACGTTCATTTTTAGTGCTTTTAAGGAGGCTGTCTAAAAAAATAACTCTTTCTGTCGGTTCGAGCGGAGTCGAAAACTTCATCTTTCTGAAAGACAATAAATAGATTTCGACTGTACTCAACCTGACAATTTAAAATTCTTGTACTTTTTAGACACCCTCGGTGATGTTTTTAGACGCCAATTCAATAGCATCTAAAATTCGCATATAAGTCCCGCAACGGCATAGTACACTATTCATATGGGATTTGATTTCCTCACGGGTTGGATTTGGATTTTCTTCCAACAAGGCGACCGCCTGCATAATTTGTCCAGATTGGCAATATCCACATTGAGGAGCCTGTGCTTCAATCCAGGCTTTTTGCACCGGATGACTGCAATCCTCTGATAATCCTTCAATTGTGGTTATTTTTTGGCCGTTCGCATAATTCTCAACCGAAAGTATACAGGCTTGCATCGGTTTGCCGTCGATATGTAAAGTACAAGTTCCACACTGTGCGATACCGCATCCGTATTTAGTACCAGTTAAGCCAAGATGCTCACGCAAAACCCAAAGTAAGGAAGTGCCTTTGTCTACTTCAACATCGAACTTCTTAGTATTGATATTCAATCTGTATTTGGCCATGCCTACAAAAATGATTTGTGTGTTAAGGATCTGTAAAGGTTATTTTTTTACAAATCCTAAGTTACGAAAAAAGGCAACGCTACCGACTAAAAGTGTTCCTACCGAATTTTACTAACGCACTCCATTGACATTCATATCAAGGGTATATACAGAATTCATTGCGGTGATGAATAACTTGCTTTGATTTTTCCCGCCAAAAGTTACATTAGCCGTCCATTTTTGATCGATGGGTATATGTTGTATTTGCTCTCCTTGTTTGCTGAAAACGGTCACTCCATTTCCAGTAATGTAAAGGTTACCTCTGTTATCCAAGGTCATACCATCCGAGCCCATTTCCGTGAATAGAGTACGATCGGTCAGACTTGCGTCTTCATTAATTGTAAATGAATAGGTTTTTTTATCGCCAATATCGGCAACGTACAAGGTTTTACCATCTGGGCTTCCAATAATTCCATTGGGTTGTACAAGGTCATTGGCCACCATGATTATATCCTTCATGTCCGGTGTTAGGTAATATACATTCCGTTTTTCAATTTCTCCTTGGGTACGTTCCCAGTACGGGCGTTGGTAGTAAGGATCGGTAAAATAAATACCACCTTTAGCATCGACCCAAAGATCATTGGGGCCATTAAGTTTTTTGCCTTTAAAATCATCGATTAGAACGGTTACATTTTTGTTCGAATCGATTTTCCAAAGTTGGAATTTTTCATCGGCACAAGCCAAAAGGTTACCATCATGGTCAAAATATAATCCGTTGGCCCGACCAGCGGGTTCCAGATAAACAGAAACCGTATTATCATCGGCAGACCATTTGATTATCCTATCATTGGGCTGATCAGTGAAAAACACATTTCCGTTAGTATCTACAGCTGGCCCTTCTGTAAATTCATAGTCAGCAGCAACTAAGGTAACCTGAGCTCCCTCGGCCACAATGGGGTCTTCCTGGGCGGTACAAGAAAAGGTTAGTATGGAAATGAGTACTGTTAGCGGGAGGATACTTAGTTTAAAAGTTGATTTCATTAGTGTATGTTTTAAAATTGTTATTTTCTTTTCCATCCAGGACCGCGAACCACTTTACCAGGAAATGCCCCTGTATGTTCTCCGTTTTTTAAAACCTGTGTTCCGTTGACAAATACATGTTTCATTCCTATTGCGTATTGGTGGGGGTTCTCAAAAGTAGCAATATCTTGGATTTCACCTGCATCAAATACGGTGATGTCCGCATAAAAACCTTCTTTTAAAGCACCTCGTTTTTTAAGTTTCATATTTGTTGCCGGTAGAGCCGTCAGTTTGTAAATCGCATCCTCCAATGCAATTACTTTTTCTTCCCGAACATATTTGCCCAACAATCTAGCAAATGAACCATAGGCTCTAGGGTGTGTGCTTTGTTCTAAAAAAATACCCTCGTTGGTATAGGAACCAGCATCTGAGCAAATGGACATATATGGAAGTGCCAATTTCTTTTTGATATTGTCTTCGGACATGGAGAAATACACCACTTGTATTCTGCTATCGTCTTCAAGAATAAGATCGACTATGGCCTCCTCTGGGGTGATCATTCTTTCTTGGGCAACATCTGCCAGTGTTTTTCCGATGAGGTTTCTCAAGGCCTTGTTTCTAAAACCTACAAGAAGGATTTTCTCTGGTGGAACATGAAAATCTACCTCTTGCATCATTTTTTTTCTTTTGTCCGGTTGCTTTATCAACTTTATGGTTGCGCTATGCCCACCTTCCTTGGCCCATGCCGGAAGCAATACGTTAAGACCGGTTGAACTCGCATTGTACATGTACATATCGGTGGTTATGGGTAAACCCTTGGTTCGGGCACTATCCACCAATTGAATGGCTTTATCCAATACACCCCAATTCTCATTCCCTGAGGCCTTAAAATGATAAATCTCTGAACGTATGTTGGCTTCTTCACTGATGGTGATCAGTTCCTTGACCGCATCCAATAAACCACCCTCTTCGTCTCGAATATGGGAAATATACATGCCATCGTATTCCTCAACGACTTTCGCAAGTTCAATAAGCTCATTGGTTTTGGCGTGTCCACTGGGTACATATATCAAAGAGGAAGACATACCTATGGCCCCTTCTTCCATGGCTTGACGTGTGAGCTCCTTCATTGTATCCAATTCCTCGTTCGAAGGAGGTCTGTTTTCATACTTCATGGTGAATTCCCGTAATGTTCCGTTCCCTACAAAAGAGGCAATATTGGTAGAAACACCCTTGTTTTCAAGAAACTCTAAATATTCACCAAGCGTGGTCCATGTAATGTCGTACGTAATATTTTGTTGTCCATCTTTCATTTCCTTTTTCATCTCCTCATTTAATGGCCCCATTGAATGTCCTTCCCCTAGTACTTCTAATGTTACTCCCTGTCGAATATCACCTTGAGACCGGCCGTCTTCAATGAGGGAAACGTTGGCCCAGCTCAGCATGTTGATGAACCCCGGGGCAACTATTAGACCTTTGGCATCAATTTCCAGAATGCCCTTTGCTTTTTGAAGATTACCTATAGATGCAATAGTATCGGCATCTATACCAACATCCCCAATAAAGGAGGCAATGCCAGATCCATCGATTATTTGCCCGTTTTTAATGAGTACATCATAAGTTACCGAGGAGGAACATCCGAAGAGTAGACCAAGTGATAAGAATATAGATAGTATTGTTTTGAATTTCATGATTCGATGTATTGGCAGTATAGGATTTGATATTTTAACCGAAAAATTTTAGAATACCCAGCACTCCAACTGCTATAATACTTAGGATACTAAGCCATAAGACAACATCATAATAAATGCTAGGCTTAAATAAAGGATTAAGCCTTACATACCTAAAATGCAGTACTGCATAAACGACCAAAAACAGCAAGAAAGAGCCTACGATACCACCAGTGATGACCATCAAAACCGGCAATTTTATAAAGACAAATACCAATGCCCACAATAGTGGTATGATCCAGGCAAGAATTGCCACGGTCTTTTTCCGTATATGGTAATCGCTAAAATTAATTAAACCTATCTGCCCAAAAATATCTGAAATCTGCCTTGTCCAAGCAGCAAGAGCGGCAAAAAGGGTAGAAAATAGAGTGATGAACGATCCAATTAGAAATGCAGTTTTGGCATGCGGCCCTAAAGATTCCGTGTACATTGCAGATAAGGTTTCTATCATCGCATATCCTTCTGGAATGCTGCCTTGCGCATGTAGGACCGCCGCACCCAGCAAATAAAAGGCTGCGGTAACAGAAGTATACACGCACATGGCGACTATGGCATCCAGTTTCATAACCTTAATCCAGCCATAGGCTCTATCGCGCCATTCTTCTGAGTTGTCATTTTCGCCTACAAAAGAGGCATATCCCTTTTCCAAACACCAATAGTTATAATGTATAATTTCATCTCCACCCACACCTGTAATTCCAAAGGCGCCAATGGCCACCACCACAGCTTCTTTGGGTAGATTAAATTGCAGACCGCTCCATATATCCTCCAATGAGATTTGATAGGTGGTGAACTTCAAAAAATATAGGGAAGCAAAAGTGAATAGCGTAAAAAAACCAATCATAACCAAAGAGAATCGCTCTATGAAGTTGTAGTACCCTTTGTATATCATTAAGGCAACAACTACGGCAATACCGAAGGCGAAAAATGGAATGCTTATTTGAGGGGATATAATATTAAGAATGATGGCCACACCTCCTACAATACCGCCTACTTGTAATAATTTTATGATCATTACGCCTAAAACGGTCCAAACCGTCCATTTTGCCTTGCCAAATTGAGGTCCCGGCAACTTATTAAAAGCCTGCATGGCTGTTTCCCCTGTGAGAATGCTATGCTTTCCAAACTCTAATTGCACCGCTACTTTAACTAGACAACTAACGATAATGACCCAAAATGTAATGAAACCTGCTTCTGCACCCAAGGTAGTGGTGGCAATCAATTCACCCGAGCCTACAATAGAAGCGGAGAGCACAAAACTGGGTCCAAGAAATTTCAAACGTCCTCTAAAAGTCGTTGGAGGTGATTTTATCTTATCGGGTGATAAAATATAGGGATCTACGATTTCAGACATTGACGAAGTTCATTAAAGGATGTTAGATAGCGGTTGGCTATATTCTTTTTAAGTAGGTCATATTATGTTTCATGCTTTCCAAAGGAGTATTGGTATATTCTTCCTGCTCTATGAAAATATGTTTTACGCCAGAAGCTTTCTGGTTCTGCATCATTAAGGCAATATCTAATCCTCCTCTACCGAATTCGGTACTTTCTTTTTTCTCCATGTCCATATCCTTAAGATGCCAAAGTGGGAAACGCCCGGGATATGCCTTAAAATAATCCAAAGGATCCTTTCCGCCCATAATGACCCATCCTAGGTCAAGTTCCATATGCACCAAATCTGAATCAGTATTGTCTAACATTACATCATACAGCACCTGATCATTTTCAGATTCAAATTCATAGGCATGATTGTGGTATCCGAATTTAAGTCCGAGCTTTTTGCATGCTTCCCCTGCCTCATTGAACTTTTCAGCAACTTTCAGATAGTTGTCAACGGTTTGCCCTCTTGAGGGCATTGAAGAACAGATTAAATACTCTTGTCCGGATTCAACGGCCTCGTCCATGGTTCGCTGCCAATTGCCATCTAAGGCAGCATGTCCGCTTTTGAGGTTCATGCCTAAATCTGAACAAATGGCCTTCATTTCTTTGGGTTTAAGTCCATAGTAATGCCCTTTTTTACTTTGGGCCGTTTCAATCTCTTTAATTCCTATGGCTGAAATTTGTTTTAATGTGCCTATGGCATCCTTGGCCATTTCGTTTCTAAAGGAGTATAGTTGAACTCCGAATTTCTGACTAACATTATTGGCTAATGTAATAGAGGGGATAAGCATTGTGCCTAAGGCCAAGGCACTTGATTGAAACAAAAATTTTCTACGTGTTTTCATATATTTATTTCGATATTATTCTAGACGGTAACTTACAAAAGCAATACGTTGGCTATCTGGAGACCACGAAGGAACATTAATGGTTCCTTGCCCGCCAAAGAGCTTTGCCATTACCTTAATTTCTTTCGTTTCTAAATTCATAAGCCGGAGCATTACATCTTTGTTGGGAGGGTGGGAACCTGCAGGTACATCGGTATTGAAGGTTACATAGACGAGCCATTTGCCATCTGGTGAAGGGTGGGCAAACCAGTCATTGTACTTATCTGTGGTTATCTGTTCCTGATCTGAGCCATCTACTTTCATTCGCCAAATTTGCATAGTTCCTGTACGGGTCGAATTGAAATAAATGTATTTTCCATCAGGGGAATAGTCAGGGCCATCGTCTAGTCCTTCAGTAGTAGTTAATCGTGTCTCCTCACCTCCTTCAAAAGGAATGGTATAGATATCGTAATTTCCGTTCCGTTCTGCGCAATAGGCCAACGTTTTACCATCAGGTGACCATCCATGCCAGTAGGAGGGACCTAGTGGTGTTATTTTTTTTGGAATACCACCTTCGATCGGAATGGAATAAATCAAGGATTTACCTGTTTCGGTCTGGTCACTTATCACCATTTGGGTTCCATCAGGAGAAATGCCATGATCGTTATTTATTCTTTTGGCGAAATCAGTCGGAATTAATTCAGGTTTACCACCATCAACAGGAATCTTGTATAGAAGCCCTTGGCTATTGTAAATCAATGCTTTTCCATCGGGAGACCAATTGGGAGCTTCAATATGGCTGTTCGTGTGATATACCACTCTTCTATCAAAAGAAGATATGGTTATTGTCTCCAATGTGCTTACAACCTGCTTCAAAGAGTCCGTTTTTTTCGGAATGTTTTCAACCACCACATTTGAGAACTTTGCTGTTTCGATGACTTCATTATTATGTGAGCAAACCCCCAAACCTACATAATAGGGTTCGGAAAATTGCATTTTAAAAGAGCCGCCGGAATATTTTAAATTCTCATTTCCGAAGGCAACCGACATTGAAATGTAATCCCCTTCTTTTTCTATTCGGACGCTATTCGGAGCTGAGATATTGGATTGCACCTCTCTGGTCATAGCTCCTTCAAGCTCTCTATATTGAATAGATGTTAATCCATCCCCGTGTACCGCTACATCTGCATAGGCCGAGTTAGACTCTAAAGTTTGTCGTATAACAAGGCAGGCTTTCCTATGTGGGTCCAATCCTTGACCCAACCATTCAATAGTAGCAGCCAAAGACATATCGCCGGACATTTTTTTCCAGACGAAATGAAATTCATCGGTATCAAACCACATATTTGTTCCACTACCAGAAATTGTATAGGTGTTTTCACTGGGATTAAACTGTACCGAACCCGCATGCTTTACATTTCCAATATCAGTATTTCCCTCAAAAACACCTAAATCGGAATTTGGTGACATATACCATAGGAGCGCAAAAACTGTACAGCTTACATATACTATGTGAATTAGGATCGATTTCATAATTTTAAGGTTGATTTTGACCGACTTAAGATAACTAAAATAAGCCAAATATGGTTCGTACTTATATTATTTGTATTTGTACTTTTGGGCAAATTGCAATTTATGGATAATAGAGAGCTCCAACTAAAAGCATTTGATCGTTTACTTACCATAATGGACCAACTTCGGGAACAGTGCCCATGGGACAAAAAACAAACGATGCAATCCCTACGCCATCTGACCATCGAAGAAACATATGAATTGGGGGACGCTATACTAGAGAATGACTTGACCGAAGTGAAAAATGAGTTGGGAGATCTCTTGCTACACATTGTTTTTTATGCCAAAATTGGTTCTGAAACCGGGGATTTTGATATGACAGAAGTCTGTAATTCCATATGTGAGAAATTGATCAATAGGCATCCTCATATCTATGGTGATGTAAAAGTGAAGGATGAAGAGGAGGTGAAACAGAATTGGGAAAATCTGAAGCTGAAAGAAGGTAAGAAAAGTGTTTTGGAAGGAGTACCCAACGGTTTACCGGCCTTGGTAAAAGCCAATCGTATACAGGACAAAGTGGCTGGAGTTGGCTTTGATTGGGAAAAGCCTGAACAGGTTTTTGAAAAAGTACAAGAGGAACTTGCGGAATTACAGGAAGAAATTAAAGTAGGCAATCCAAGCCGAATGGAAGCCGAATTTGGGGATGTACTCTTCTCAATGATCAATTACGCTCGTTTTCTTAAAGTAGATCCTGAAAATGCCTTGGAACGGACCAATAAAAAATTCATCAATCGATTTCAATATTTAGAATCAAAAGCAAAGGAAGTGGGTAAAGCCTTAAAGGAAATGACCTTGGAAGAAATGGATGTTTTCTGGGAGGAAGCAAAATCACTATAGTTAATAATCCAGAGAATTATAATCCATCAACTTTATAGTTTTTACACTTTCAATATAAAGTAAGACCTTATCTTTGTTTCCGTTAAATAGGCCAACCTTGTTACAAAAGTACACCAAAGAATTCAGGTATAACATTACGCTATCAGTTCCCGTGATATTGGGTATGCTGGGGCATACCTTTGTTGCTTTTGCCGATAATATCATGGTTGGTCAATTGGGTACGGCCGAGCTTGCAGCTGTGTCTTTGGGAAATAGTTTCGTGTTTATTGCGATGTCGTTGGGTATAGGATTCTCAACGGCAATTACCCCATTGGTCGCTGAGGCCGATGGTGCTGGTACTAAGGCCGATGCGAAAAGTGCTCTTAAACATGGTTTGGTGTTATGTACGGTATTAGGACTGTCACTCTTTGTGATAATCCTGTTGTTGAAACCGCTAATGTATTTGATGAAACAACCTCCCGAGGTGGTTGAGTTGGCAATGCCCTATTTGGATTTGGTGGCCTTTTCGTTGGTGCCTTTGATCGTATTCCAGGCATTCAAACAGTTTTCAGAAGGTTTGTCGCAGACAAAATACCCCATGTATGCGACCATTATCGCCAATGTAGTGAATATAATATTGAACTATTTACTGATATTTGGTTCATTCGGATTCCCGAAATTAGGTATTGTCGGTGCTGCTTGGGGTACCTTGATTTCCCGTTTTATCATGGTTGGTCATATATGGTACTTGCTAAAGGGAAAAGAGAAATTTCACGACTATGTTACCGGATTCAATTTTAAGTTGATAGAGAAAAAAGTCATACAAAAAATAATTAGCTTAGGCTTTCCATCCGCATTGCAAATGTTTTTTGAAGTGGCCATATTTACGGCGGCCATTTGGTTGAGTGGGGTCTTGGGAAAAAATGCACAGGCCGCCAATCAAATTGCCCTGAACCTCAGTAGCATGACATTTATGTTCGGAATGGGGCTTGGGGTCGCTGCAATGATTAGGGTGGGAAATCAAAAGGGACTCCAAAATTTCAAGGAGTTGAGGCGTATTGCCCAATCTATCTTTTTCTTGACCTTATTGATAGAGATCGTATTCGCGATTTTGTTTTTATGGGGTAGGGACTGGTTTCCGACCTTGTATTTAGATGTAAATGATACCAAGAATATGGCAGATAATACCGAAGTGATCCTATTGGCGGGACAATTGCTGTTTGTTGCGGCATTTTTTCAGATTTCTGATGGTATACAAGTGGTGGTGTTGGGTGCATTGAGAGGTTTACAGGATGTTAAGATTCCAACTTTGATAACATTTATCGCCTATTGGCTCATAGGTTTTCCTATATCCTATTATTTAGGATTGCATACCCATTTACAAAGTACGGGAATATGGATTGGATTGCTTACCGGACTTACCGCATCGGCCATTATGTTGTACATTCGGTTTAATTATTTGACAAAAAAGCTAATCATCAACAAAAACTAACATGGAACTACCAAAATTTATATTGGGTGACAATACGGATTTACCTTCAGCAATCTTTGTCATTCATACAGAGTATCCTAGATTTATTATTAATCTTGAGGATGATGAGGTTGAATGGTTGGAGGATTTTACAAAAGAGGACGAAAAGGATCTTGAATCGGAAGCGCAAAGTCTTATTGAAGAGGCTACTTCTTTTTATGATAGGGAAGTATCCCGATATGAAGAGTGATTACAATGGTGGAAGAACTGATACAACTGGACAAGAATCTTTTTCTTTTTCTCAATAATCTGGGAACTCCAAATTGGGATGGGTTTTGGATGTTTCTCACCAACAAGTTCAGTGCCATTCCTTTGTATGTATTTCTATTGTTTATGTCGTACAGACAGTTTGGAACAAAGAAAACGCTCGTGCTTTTGGTTTCAGTCGCTCTGCTTATCACGGCCACTAACGGACTTGCGGATTTTTTTAAATATGGAGTGCAACGATTGCGACCCTGTTATGATCCAGAGATCAATGAAATTATGCGATTGGTCAAAAAATCATGTGGAGGGCGATTTAGTTATTTTTCAGCCCATACCGCAAACTCCTTCGCTGTTGCCTTTTTCTTTACCTTTTTGTTGAGGCATACATTCAAATACATTGGAGTTTTATTGATATTCTGGGCAATTTTGGTATCCTATAGCCGAATTTATATTGGAGTCCATTTTCCATTGGATATTCTAACTGGGGCTGTAGTCGGGCTGATATTCAGTTGGTTATTTACAAAGTTGTATATATTTGCAATTCACAAATTCCACCTATGATTTCAAATACCAGATATTGGTTTTTGTTGCTTCTGGTCATTTTGGTCTATATCGCCGGGATGTTCGTCACGCTTTTCGAAAATGACTCTGCGCAGTTTGCCGTCATGGCTATGCGAATGGTTCAAGAGAATGACTTTTTAAGCCTATTTAAAGGCCCAGAAGAATATTTGGACAAGCCGCATATGCATTATTGGCTCGCTGCACTTTCTTTTAAGATCTTTGGGTTACACGATTGGGCATATCGCATTCCAGGTATATTGGCCACACTATTGGGGGCATATAGCTGTTACGAATTGGGAAAATTGCTTTATAATAAAAAAGTAGGCAAGTTGGCAGCCTTGATTTTTATCACTTCCCAAACCATTGTTTTAGGAGCGATTGACGTCAGAACGGATGCAATTCTTACTGGATTCGCCATTTTTGCCATTTGGCACTTAGCGGCTTATATCGAAAAAAAATCCCTTGTGAACATTGTACTTGGCGCTCTGGGTGCAGGTATCGCTTTTTCGACTAAAGGGCAAATAGCTCTTTTGGTTATTGGGTTGCCCATACTATGTCATTTGAGCTATACCCGCCAATGGAAAATGTTCCTGAACTGGAGGGTGATTGTTGGTCTTTTGGTTTTTGCACTCGTAATTACGCCAATGCTTTACGCATACTATCATCAGTTTGACCTGCATCCTGAAAAAATAATTAGGGGAAAAGGAGATAGGAGCGGGATATTCTTCATTTTTTGGGAGCAGAGCTTCGAGCGTTTAAGTGGTGAAGGTGTTGGGAAGAATAGCAGTGATTACTTCTTCTTTTTCCACACTTTTTTATGGGTTTTCCTGCCTTGGACGGTTCTAGGGCTTGTAGCCTATTATAAGAAGGCAAAAGAGATGGTCACATCTAAATTCAAGTTCAATTCCAATACCGAGTTTTTGACTTTAGGAGGAATCACTCTTATTTTCATCATTATTAGTTTTGCACAATTTAAATTGCCGCATTATCTCAATGTGGTAATGCCCTTGTTTTCAGTTTTAACAGCTGCATACTTATATCATTTGTTCAAAGAAGGAAGCGCACCAACTAAAAAAGTTTTCTTGGGAATCCAGTATTTTATTCTTTCACTGGTGTTTATAGCCTGCGTGTTTACTTGCTTTTTTATTTTTAAAACCGACTCTTATTCCAACCACATCTGGAAGATGGCTCTGGGAATATTAATCGCTTATTATTGTCTGAAACGCGAAGATTATTATTATCGGATTATTACCATAGGCGCTTTGAGTTCTGTTTTGTTAAATGGTATATTGAACGCCCATTTCTATCCCTCACTTCTGGAATATCAGGCGGGTTCAACCATGGCTGCCACAATCAAAGAGCACAATATTTCGGTCGATACTATTTATAAGATTTCAACGAACCATACATGGGCGCTTGATTTTTACAATAAAAAACCAGTGAAAATTAGTTCTATCAAAGCGCTTGAGAATAAGAAAGACGTTTGGGTCTACGTTAATCAAAATGAGTTAAAGGAACTTAGGGCTTCTGGCTTGGATTGGGATAAACAGTTGACCGAAAAACAGTTTAGAATAACCAGGCTTCAAGGAAGGTTTTTAAACCCCAGTACCCGAAATAAAGTGATCAAGGAAATGCATCTAATCCATCTTTATTAAGAATCGGTAGTCAAGGTGATTCTTTTAAAGTGGTACATAATTCCAAATAAAGAAACCACCGCAGTAATTAAAAAGAACACCATGCTTATGCTTATGGATGTGTTTTCATCCAAAGCAAAGAGGGTCGCCCCATAAAGAAAGGTCACTTCCCTGCTCCCAATGCCACCTATGGTCAGCGGAAGTACCGAAACTATTGATGAAATAAGGAAGATAAAGAGATAGGCTGTCAAATCTAAGGCTATTGAGAGGGATTGTAAAATAAAAAATACACTTAGTAATTGTGCCAATTGCACAAAGGCCGATAGCCAAAATGACTTCCAGAAAACAGGGAGCGTAAATGCGAAGAACTTTTTGTTTAGATACCAAAAGACACCCACTGAGAGTGCCCCCAAAATAGCAATGACAATTTCAAATTGATCAAGCCATGGGTTGATCAAGACTATTGCCAATATGCATGCGTATATAAACAGCAGGAGTAATCCACTAAGTCTATCCAAGACCAGAACCGAAACCACTTTTTTGGTATCGACTTCAAACTTCTTCTTAATGAGATACCCTTTATAGGCATCCCCGCCAATACCTCCCGGGAGGAAAAGATTGTAGAACATACCTAATAGATAGAGCTTTAAATTACTTTTTTGGGTAAGTTTCGCCCCAAGTTGATGAAAATAGAGATTAAGCCGAAGGGAAGCGATGACCTTTGACACAATAAATAACAAAATAGATAGAACTAAATAAACCGGATTGGTCTTTATAATGATTTCCAAGACCTCCTTAAAATCTACCTTGGTGAATATGAAATAGATAAGAACTGCGCTTACGGCAATTTTGGCTATTGTGATAAGTTTTTTACGCACCCCCGCCTCCAACTGTTGTTTTTTTGATTCTATAAGGTCTTTTCTTTTGCGATTCGTAGTACGTTCTAATGAGCAGTTCCATTACAATACCAATGGTGAATAATTGAATCCCAGCTAAAATGAACATCAGCCCGAAAATCAATAAAGGCCTGGTACCAATATCTTCACCAAAGCCCCATTTTACAATAAGAAGATAGATGTTGATCAATATGCCCAACATAATCAATAAGAATCCGAATATCCCAAATAGGTGGATTGGACGTTGAAAATACTTGCGTATAAACAATAGCAGCATCATATCGGCCACAACCTTGAAAACCCGCTCCAGTCCGTATTTGGACACGCCAGCATTACGCGCATGGTGTTTAACGGGTACTTGCTTTATCTGTGCTCCTTCCAAGTGTGCCAAAAGCGTAATAAAACGGTGCATCTCACCATATAGATTTAGATCCTTGGCAATGTCTCTTGTAAAGACTTTTAAGGCACAGCCATTATCCTTAATATCCAGTTTGGTCACACGCCGGACCAAAAAGTTGGCGATTTTAGAAGGAATCTTTTTTACCAAGGAATCCTTTCTTTTTTGGCGAATACCCGTAACCACATCGTATTCATCATTTATGGCATACTCAAGCATTTGAGGAATATCACTGGGGTCATTTTGTAAGTCCCCATCCATGGTAATGATATATTCCCCCTCTGCATAATCAATTCCTGCAGCCAAGGCCAGACTCTGTCCATAGTTTTTTTTGAGTTCGATAAGGTGAACCCTGTCATCGTTCATTTCTTTGATTACTTTTCGGGTGTTATCCGTAGAAAAATCGTCTATGTAAATTATCTGATAATTGTAACCAATAAGACTTTCGTGGATTTTTCGGGTCAATAAAACCGCATTTTCTTCTTCGTTATAAAGAGGTACGACGATTGAAAGTAAGGAATCTGTAATCTGATGCATTCAGTTGAGTTATGGTTTGGCAAAGTTATGTATTTTATTGATATACTTTTGCTTGGCGATGTTTGGCCAGGGCCTTAGATTTGGGCCAGCGGATCATCCGTCTTTACGGTAGATTTCCAACAGCTTTTCCGCGGCCCTAAAAGGAGAGGTTTTGCCCATCGTAACCTCGTTGATAACGGTTGGTAAAATGCGACTGATGTTCGCGTTTTGATAGAAATCATATTTAATTTGGTCGTCAATATGCTGTAACAGCCAATGCTTATTCTGATTACTGCGATTGGTTTGTAAAGTTCCAATGGTTCTGGCATGATTGATAAACTCCATAACCATTCCCCAAATCTCGATAATACCTGAATCTTCCAAGGCTGAACAGCTGAGCACTTTAGGAATCCAACCACTTTCTTTGGGTGGATATAGCTGCAAGGCCCTTGTAAACTCTATTTTGGCTTTTTTTGCCTGTTTTATATTTTCCTTATCCGCCTTATTAATGACCAATGCATCGGCCATTTCTATGATGCCCCGCTTTATGCCTTGTAGTTCATCTCCGGCGCCAGCGAGTTTCAGCAAGAGAAAGAAGTCTACCATACTGTGAACGGCGGTTTCGCTTTGACCGACTCCTACGGTTTCGATCAAGACTATGTTATAACCAGCGGCCTCACATAAAATAATGGTTTCCCTGGTCTTTCGGGCCACGCCCCCTAAGGTATCCCCGGAAGGGGAAGGGCGAATAAAGGCGTTTGAATCCTTTACCAATTCTTGCATTCGCGTTTTATCTCCTAAAATACTGCCCTTGCTTTTTGTACTTGTAGGGTCAACGGCAAGAACGGCAACTTTGTTACCCAGTGCGGTTAATTTTTTGCCCAAAGTTTCAATTAATGTGCTTTTACCAACACCAGGTACTCCGGTTATTCCCAATCGAATGCTTTCCTTTTTTAGGGCTAGGCAATTTTCTATGATTGTATTGGCCATTTGAAGGTGATCCCGGTTGGTGCTTTCAACCATTGTAATTGCCCTGCTCAAGGCAGTTTTATCCCCTTTGAGAATACCTTGTGTAAGTTCATCGATTGAAGGAAATTGCTTTCTTTTATCCCGAACCTTGGAAATACTTTTTGAATCGGTGTTCTTTGCTGCGCTCAAGTCTATTTGTTGATAGGCACTTTTATTTTGGTTTGATCCCAAGATAGCGTTAGGTATAGTTGGTCTCCATCTTCAAAGTCAATATGCAGTTTTTCCTGCATGGCCGAAATTTGTTCAGAAGGTACTTCAATACTGATCACATCAGTTTCCTGGTTTCTGGTGGTTTCCGAACCTCCGCTCAATATGGTGACACCCCAATCAGGAATTTCACTATTGAATATAACTTCCCAAACCTCTCTTCCAGGTTTTGTCCAAAAAGAGTAAGTGCCCGAAGGAAGATTTTTGTTGATTATCTTAATATTAGATGCTGTAGTAAATGTAGTAGGTTCATTGGCCCCTGTTCTCCATACAAGATCGTAAGGAACCAATTCACCAAAAATAACACGGTCTTTTTTTGAAGGACTTGAAAAATTGACCGACAAATCCATTCCATTTTTGGCATAGGTATTTGTTATTTCGGGACTATGCTTTTTGGTCTGTTCTTGCATATAGGGCATGCCCACAAAAATGACCAATGCAATCAATGCAACTAGTACCAACAATATCTTTTTTCGTTTTTTCATGTGTTTAAAATTTAGTAATTAGAAAAGATATTCCAAAATTTGAGAACCCATGTAAGCATTCGCAACACTCGTTCTCTCATGAATTTATTTTAATCATACCCTTGGGGTGTTTTTTGATAAAAAAAATTCATGTTCGTTTTATATTTAGTTTTTTAGCGTTGTCAGGCCTAAGTTACTAAATCGAATTTAAAAATTGAGGCATTGCTATAGGTTTCCTTTGGTCGTAGAACACTACTTGGAAAATGCGTATTGTTTGGTGCATCGGGAAAATTTTGGGTCTCAAAACAAATAGCCGAAAAGTTGGCTGGCGTATAGACCACCAAACCTGGTTGATTTGTACTCACCTCCATTGAAATTCCAGTTTTTTTTGAAGATAACATGGCCACGAAACTACTATAATTGTCAGTGGCAAATGGCGTGTCTAATCGGGTCAATCCTATTTGCTGTTCCGAGAGAAAGTCATATTTCGTGCCTTTAACAGAAGTCAATTTACCCGTTGGCAATAGATTTGTCTTTGTCTCTACAATTTCAGGACAATTTAATTTTAAATAATAATGGTCGATACTATTTTCGTCGTCTAACTTGAAATAGGAATGATTCGTTAAATTGACAACAGTCGTCATATCTGTGGTCGCCTCATGGATTATATGCAGCTCATTGTTGCTTAATTTATAGGTAACCGTGGCTTTTAGATTCCCAGGGTAACCTTCCTCCAAATGTTTGCTTACATAAGAAAGTCTCACAAAAGGTTCATCACCATGGCTCACCTTTTCAATGGTCCATTTTTTTTTGTTAAAGCCCACTTTCCCACCATGTAAATGAATACCTCCTTCTGCATATAAGGAATAGTTTTTTTGATCGAGGACAAAACCGCCGTTGGATATGCGCCCTGCGTATCTTCCACAACATGCTCCTAAACTTTTGGTATCATCAGGGTACTGGCTTGGATAGTCATAACCAACGACGACATTGGTGTATATCCCTTCGTGGTCTTTTACTAATAATTTTTGGATTATGGCTCCATAGTCCAAAACAATTAGGGTAATGAATGGGTTGCTTATTGTAACTTGTTTCAAGGAAATTGAATTTATTGGGCATAAAAATAATCGTTTTTTGCAACATTGAACTATTTATATCGTCCTTAGAAAAACAAAACAGCTGAAACCAACAACGAAACTGACCAATGTTTCAAATTGATGTCGTAGAACAATGTAAGGCCAACGACCGAAAGGCCCAAATGCAGCTGTATAAGCAGTATTGCGAAGGTATGTTCTGCGTCGCCATGCGATATGTCCAAAATTCGGATGATGCGGAGGATGTGATTCAGGAATCGTTTATTAAAGCCTTTCAAAGAATACATCAATTTAAAGGTGAAGTAACCTTTGGGGCATGGTTGAAAAGAATAGTAATAAACAAGAGTATCGACTTTCTTAAGGCAAAAAAGAAAAAGTTGGTGGAGTTGGATGAAAACTATTTGCACATATCCGAGGATGAAGATTGGACGGTTGAAGTCGATATCACCATAAACCAAGTAAAAAGTGCAATAGAAGAGTTGCCGGAAAAGTATAGATATGTAGTTATGATGTTCCTTATCGAGGGCTATGACCATCGCGAAATATCGCAAGTTCTAAAACTTACGGAAACAACAAGTAGAACGAGACTGTTAAGGGGCAAGGGTTATTTGAAAGAATTGTTAAAGGAGAAAGTATATGGCACGGGATCTTAGAAAATTATTCAAAGAAGAGCAAAAAGGGGAGCAGTTTGTGATGGCGGATGGACATGAAAAAAGATTCATGGATCGTTTGGACAAAGAACTACCCAAACAACGGAAATCTCCATTTTTTATCTTGAAAATTGCTGCTACCATTTTGGTTTTAATAAGTATTGGTGCGTTCTATATAATCAATGGGGATGAAAATGAAATTCCCCCCATTATCGTGGATAAAAATCCGAGTGTAGAAACCCAAAATGGGATCTCCCTTGGGGATCTTTCCCCAGATTTGAAGAAAATCGAGAACTATTATGTGGCGAATATCAATTTGGAACTTTCCAAACTGAACGTGTCTGGGGACAATAAGGCGTTGATAGATAGTTATATGGACCGTTTAGCGGAACTGAATCTTGAATACCAAAACTTGAATGCCGAACTCAACCAAATTGGTCCTAATGACCAGACCATATCTGCGCTTATCAAGAATTTACAACTGCGGTTGCAATTATTACAGAAATTAAAAGAGAAATTAAACGAAGTACAATCATCAAAAAACGAACAGTATGAAACTAATGCGATTTAAATTAATCACCTTGATCGTGTCTCTATTGGTAGTAGGGGCCTACGGACAAAAACAGAGTAAATCATTTAATGAGGTTTTCAATGTAAATGCCGAAACGGTCTTGGATATCAATACCAGTAATGCCGACATTGAATTTGAAACTTGGGATAAAAATCAGATATCCGTCGAGGCTATAATAGAAATCGAAGGGGCAACCGCGAAGGAGGCTGAAGAATATTTTGAGGGCAGAAGTATTGAGATTGTTGGGAATAGTCAAAAAGTTGAAATTTCAACAAGAACGAACAATACGTGGTCGTTTGACCATGCATTGGAAGGATTGCAGGGTTTGAAGGATTTGAATTTTGTGATTCCCGAATTTAATTTTGAAATGCCAGAGATTCCCGAAATACCGGATATGGCGGATTTCATTATTGATTTGGGAGATATGCCCATGCCTCCTGTACCTCCTGTTGATTTTGACTATGAAGCCTACAAGAAGGATGGAGAGAAATATATGAAAAAATGGCAGAAAAAATTTGAAAAGGGTTTTGATAAGAATTATGAAAAGAAAATGGAGGAGTGGAGCAAAAGAATGGAGCTTCGTGGAGCAGAGATAGAAAAAAGGCATGAGGAAAGACAATTGAAGCGTGCTGAAATGCAGGAGAAAAGGATGGAAGTGCAAGAGAGAAGAATGGAAAAACAGGC